>NZ_JBNNJZ010000216.1:0-13051 GCF_050270335.1 Streptomyces sp. NPDC059900 | reverse complement strand
GCCGGAGGCCATGGCCATGCAGCGGGCCGTGAAGCAGGCGCTCGACCCGCACGGCGTACTGAACCCGGGCAAGGTGTTGTCCTGAACCCGGCTCCGGGCGACGCGGCCCGTCCCGGCAGACCTTCCGGCTTTCGCCGCTGACGTGTTGACGGCGCGCCGGTAAGAGGGTTGCCTCTCGCGGGGGATGAGGTGCGGGAAATTCCTGCACCAGAAGGGAAGACATCACCTCATGGCATCTCAGCGAGGACTCGGCGTCGCAGTCATCGGCACCGGGAAGATGGGCGCGGACCACGTACGCCGGCTCCATGAGGTCGTCAGCGGAGCACGGGTGACGGCCGTCGTCGACATCGAGGCGGACCGGGCGAAGTCCCTCGCCGGCGGGATCGAGGGATGCACGGCCTACACCGAACCGTCGGCCGCGCTGGCGGCGCAGGACGTGGACGCCGTCCTCATCGCCTCGCCCGGCCCGGCCCACGAATCGGCCCTGATCGAAGCCCTCGGCCGCGATCTGCCGGTGCTGTGCGAGAAGCCGATGACCCCGGACACGGCCTCCGCGCTGCGGATCCTGGAGGCGGAGCAGCGGCTGGGCCGCCGACGCGTCCAGGTGGGCTTCATGCGGCGCTACGACATCGAGTACGCGAAGCTCAAAAGGCTGCTCGACGGCGGCGAGTTGGGCAGGGCCCTCATGCTGCACCAACGGCACCGCAACTTGGACATGCCGCCGGGGTTCACCGACGAGATGCTCATCAGCAGCTCGGTATCGCACGAGGTGGACGCGACCCGCTGGCAGCTCGACCAGGAGATCACGGCGGTCACCGTGCACAAGCCGACACCCACGTCGCACGCACCGGCGGGCATGAACGACCCCCAGTTCATCCTGTTCGAGACGGCGTCGGGCGCCCTCGTCGACGTCGAGATCTTCGGCCACTGCGGCTACGGCTACCAGGTACAGGCCGAGGCCGTCTGCGAACGGGGCACCGTACGCATCGGGGACGAACCCGGCCCCCGCGTCAGCGCCGCCGGCCGCTGGGGAGGCCACGTCCCTCCGGACTACATCGAACGTTTCGAGGACGCCTACGACCGCGAGGTACAGGCCTGGGTGGACGCCACCCGCAGAGGCGACATCACCGGCCCGAGCACCTGGGACGGCTATGCGGCATCGGCGGTGTGCGAGGCGGGTGTGGTGTCGCAGCGGGAGGGGGGACGCGTCACGGTCGAGATGGTGGAGCGGCCTGCGTTGTACGAGTAGGGCGACCCGGCTTCCGCGGGCCGGGAGGCGGCAGGCATGTCATGTGGATATGTGCGCCACCTCCCCTTGAACCCAGCCATCCGGACACCATGGACGCAGACCCGTTACGAAGACCCCCACCGTGCAGTAAGGGCGGGGGTTCCGTGAACGGACCGGCTACGGGCGGATCGTGAGGGCCAGTTTGCCGGTGACGCGGCCCGTTTCGCCTTCCGCGTGGGCCTTGGCCGCTTCGGCGAGCGGGTACGTGTCCGAGACGTGGACCCGCAGCTTGCCCGACTCGACGAGCGCCGCGATCGCCGCCATGCCCGCCTGGTCGTGCTCCACCAGCATGTCCGTGGCCCGTACGCCCAACTCATCTGCGCGCGCGGCCACTTCGCCGAAGTTGCCCGGCAGGATCGACACCAGGATGCCGCCCGGCTTCAGCACCTCCAGGGAACGCAGCCGGTCCTCGCCGCCCAGCGGGTCGAGGACCACGTCGATGTCGCGGGCCTCCTTCACGAAGTCGGCGTTGCGGTAGTCGATGACCTCGTTCGCGCCCAGGCCGCGCACGAAGTCGTGCTTGGCGGCGGACGCCGTGCCGATGACGTACGCGCCGCGCGCCTTGGCGATCTGCACCGCGACATGGCCCACGCCGCCGGCCGCCGCGTGCACCAGCACCCGCTGCCCCGCCTCCACCCTGGCGTTGTCGACCAGTGCCTGCCAGGCGGTCAGCGCGACCAGCGGCAGCGCGCCCGCCTCGACGTGGCTCAGGCCGGCGGGCCTGGGCACGAAGGCGCGGGTGGGGCCGGTCACGTACTCGGCGTGCGAGCCGGCGCCGTAGGGGTAGGGCAGCATGCCGAACACCTCGTCCCCGGGCTTGAACAGCGAGACGCCGATGCCGACCGCCTCGACGACGCCCGACACGTCCCACCCGAGCGTGAAGGGCGGCCGGCCCAGGAAGGCGCCGAACCTGCGGTGCTTCCAGTCGGTCGGGTTGACGCCCGCCGCGTGCACGGCGACGAGGATCTGGCCGACGCCGGGCTTGGGGCGAGCGACCTCGACCTCCTTGAGTACGTCGGGGTCGCCCAGGACGTCCTGGGTGATCGCCTTCATGGTGGGCTCTGCGTCTGCGGTCTGAGGTGTGGCGTTCGTGGTCATGGGACCCAGCCTGCGACAAGGGTCTGACCTCGGCAATGGCAAGATTGCCATTAAGCGATAGGATCGTGCCATGGCCTCGATGGAATTCCTCCCCGACCGCCCGCACCGGGTGGTCGTCCTCGCGCTCGACGGCGTCTACCCCTTCGAGCTGGGTATCCCGAACCGGGTCTTCACGATGGTTCCCGGCGCCTACGAGGTGGTGACCTGCGCGGTGACCCAGGACCGCACGGTGGCCACCAACGCCGACTTCACCGTCACCGTCGGGCACGGTCCCGAGGCCCTGGACGGCGCGGACACGGTGATCGTGCCCCCCTACGACATGCAGCGCATCACCGCCGAACTCCCGGATCCGGTGCGTGACGCGCTCGCCCGGATCAGGCCGGGCACGCGGATCGTGTCCATCTGCACGGGCGCCTTCACGCTCGCAGCGGCCGGTCTGCTCGACGGGCGGCCCGCGACGACGCACTGGGCCTTGGCGGACCACTTCCGGCGGATGTTCCCGCACCTCGCCCTGGACCCCGACGTGCTCTTCGTCGACGACGGCGACGTGCTCACCTCGGCGGGCGCCGCGTCCGGAGTCGACGTGTGCCTGCACGTCGTGCGCTCCGATCACGGCAGCGCGGTCGCCAACCGGGTGGCCCGGCACTGCGTCGTCCCGCCGTGGCGGGAGGGCGGCCAGGCCCAGTACATCGAGCAGCCCGTCCCGGACGAGGGCGTCACCGGCACCGCCGCCACCCGCGCCTGGGCCCTTGAGCACCTCGACCGGCCGCTCGCCCTGCGGGAGTTGGCCGCGCACGCCCGGATGAGCCCGCGGACCTTCGCGCGCCGCTTCCAGGAGGAGACGGGCACGAGCCCCGGCCGGTGGCTGATCCAGCAGCGGGTGCACCGGGCCCGGCAACTCCTGGAGTCCAGTGACCTGTCGGTGGACCGGGTGGCGGCGGAGGTCGGCTTCGCCACCGGGACGTCACTGCGGCAGCACCTGCACGCGGCCATCGGGGTGTCGCCGCAGATGTACCGGAAGACGTTCCAGGCGGGGGCCGCGGTCGGCGGTGCTTAGCCGGTTTCGTCGCGCCATTTCGGCACGCACAGTTACATGCAGCAGCCAGCTATCCAGGGTGGGGTTGCACTGGATTTCGTTACTGCACGCAAAGGTGCGTGCACTGAAAGTAAGGAACAGTAATGGGTAACCGTCAGTCCCCCCAGGACAAGGCCCGCGCCCGCCGCGAGCAGGAGCGCAGCAAGCAGCAGCCCCGTCGGCAGGACGAGCAGAACGAGGTCGACAGGGTCGAGGAGAACCGGCGCCCCGAGCCCGGCCGGAAGCCGGGCGGCGACCTGGACTTCTAGGCTGACGGCCTGACCGCGGCGCCTCACCCGATCCCGTACGGGACGGTGGGGCGCCGCAGTCGTACCCGTAGGCGCGCAACGCGTCGATCACGCCGGGGAGATGGGCCGGGGGAGGGGGTCAGTTCAGGATGCCGACGTCGTAGAAGAAGCGGTAGCGGTCCGGGTCGTCGGGCAGGAACCAGTGGAAGCCCTCCAGGAGGAAGACCGCGACCAGGTTCACCGCGATCACCAGGGCGAGGAAGCCGAGCACGACCGGACCCGCCGCCCAGTACACGCCCGATCTCGGCAGCGTGGTGTCGGCAGTGGAGTGGGCGAAGGCCAGCACGACGCCGATCGCCACCACCGAGGCCATGAACAGGATCCAGGCCCATACGTACATGTGCAGGCCGAGCACCGGCGCCCCGTAGCCCTTGTCGCCCGGCAAAATGTGCAGCATCGTCTGCCGCCAGGACGCGAAGGCGCCGCACATCGCCGCGACCAGAGCCAGCCCCCAGCCCATCATGTAGTCGCGGCCCGTGATCGTGCCGGTCATGCCCCGGCGCACGATGTACGCGGCCCCCAGCGCGGCGAGCAGCATGAACATGCGCTGCACCATGCACAGCGGGCACGGATAGTCCCACGAGACGAACTGCACGCCGAGCCCGCCGCAGACCACGCCGGTCCAGCCGACGGCGAAGAAACAGGCGAACCAGTATTGGACCTTGCCCAGGACGTGCAGGCGCTCGGTGCCCGGCAGCGGAGCCCGCAGGGCGCTCATCAGTAGCTCAGCCCCAGCTTGAGACCGCTGGTGATGTGATGGGAGAGAAGGATGATCGTCAGGACCAGCATGATCCACCAGCCGCCGAGCAGCACGGCACGTGACCGCTGGCGGTGCAGCGCGTACAAAGTGGCCAGGAGGCCGCCGAAGATGAGGGTGTCCATGGGCGCGGAAGGTATCCGGGCCGATGACCGCACCGCGGCAGGGCGGCCGGGACGCGCCATCGGTCCACGGGAAGGGACCAACCCGGGCCCCGGGAGGTCCGGTGTGCCGTAGCCCTGTGCGGGTCAGAAGGCCAGGCGGCAGGTCAGGCGGTCAGTGACGCGAGTTCCGCGCCGGCGCGCTCGGTGACCAGGGCGAGGACACGGCCTGCGGCGGCCAGGTCCTCGGCGGGGATCCCGCCCCAGATGCGCGCGGAGACAGGGGCGACCTCCGCAGAGATGGCAGCGAACAGTTCGCGACCCGCCTCGGTGGGGCGAAGGTGCGCACCGTCGGCGACGAGCAGCTTCTTGGCCAGCAACTGGTCGAGCGTGGCGCGGATGTCGGAGGGATCCGCCTTGAGGGACCCCTGGATCTGCTGGAGGAGACCATCCGGTGTGAGCGGGACATCGGAGGCGAGGGCGGCGCGCAGCGTGACCTGCTCCTGGAACGTGGCGCCGTGCCGGGCCAGGACGTGCTCCAGGACACCGCGGGCGGCGTAGTGGGCCAGCGCCAGGCCGCGGGCGTCGGCGGCGGGCGCGGTGGCGGTTGGCGAAGTGCTGGTGGCTGCGGTGGTCGTCATGGCGATGTCCCCTAGGTGCTCTCGTCGTTCGGTACGGATGGGACCAGAGGTGTGTCGAGCAGGGTCGTCAGCTCGTCGGTGAACGCACGCGTCCGCGGGGTGCCGAGGCCGCCGAGGGGCTCGAGCAACTGCTGCAACAGTTCCTGGACCACCTCGATCGCCTGCCGCGTGACGGCCTCGCCCTGCTCGGTGAGCGCGAGCTGTACGGCACGCGGGTCCCGGGGATCGCGGGTGCGCTCGATAAGGCCGCCGGACTCCAGGGCGCGCGCCAGCTTCGAGACGTACAACGCCTCCAGGCCGGTGTGGTCGGCGAGTTGGCGCTGACTGGGCCGTTCGCTGGTGCGCTGCATGCCGTACAGCGACGCGACCAGCGAGTACTGCGCGTGCGTGAGCCCCAGGGGGGCCACCGCGCGATCGACCGCGACGCGCCACTTGTTGGCGAGCCGCCATACCAGGAAGCCGGGCGTGGGGCCCGGAGAACCCTTGCTCATGCCAAATAGAGTACATGGCTACTATGTCCATGGCTACTAAAACCCGGAGGAGGCGCCGCACGCTCAGGACGGGTGCGCCTCGCGCCAGGCCGCCATCGACAGGTTCCATTCCTCGCCGTCGAGTGCCGTCAGCGAGGCGGGGAACAGGCCGTCCTCTTCTTTGGCGATGTGCCGGTGCAGCTCCTCGACGGCCTCCACAAGGGTGCGCACATCGGCGGGGTCCGTCAGATCCAGGGCGGGCAACAGGGCCGCGAGCTCCCGGTGTTCGAGTTCCAGGTGCGCGATGTAGTCCTCGTACTCGGGATCCTTGCGCATCACCCGGAACAGGCCGTTCTCCTCGCCCCGCCAGTGTGATTCCAGCTCGCGGGCCATCACGTCCACGAGCGCGCGGGCACGCTCGGTGTCACCGCGCTCCAGGGCGCGCATCGCATCGCCCGCGGCGTCGGTGACCCGCTCGTGCTCGGCGATGAACTCCTTGATCAGGGGGATGTCCCGGCAACCGCAGTAGTGGCACATGCAGTGTTTCTAGGCGAGTCCCGCGCCCCCGGGCGGCACGCCACGCGCGCGGACGGCCGGTGTCACCCTCCGCGCGCGCACGTCGGCCGGCCCGTTCGCGGCCGGTGCGTCAGCTCCGGTCGATGTGCACGTTGGTCGACTTCACGCGGGCGGTGGCCTCCATGCCGACCTCCAGGCCCAACTCCTCCACGGCCTCCCTGGTCAGCAAGGAGACCAGCCGGTGCGGACCGGCCTGGATCTCGACCTGGGCCGCGACGTCGCCGAGCTTGACGGCGGTCACGATGCCCGGAAAGGCGTTGCGGACCGAGGTGTAGGAGGCGTCCTCGTCCTCGCTGCCGCCTTTGGCGAGTTCGACCGAGAAGGCGGCCAGATCCCGCCCGTCGACAAGCCGGCGTCCGCCCTCGTCGCGATGGGTGTTCACTCGCCCGGCATCGGCCCACCGTCGCGCGGTGTCCGGACTCACGCCCAGCAGACGAGCCGCCTGCCCGATTGTGTAACGCTGCATGCGCGCAAGGCTAGGCGGTGTGGCGCGTGCGCGCCGTGCCGGGGCACCCGAAGGGCGCGCCCCGAACGGCGCGGTGCCTGCCGCGGCTTGCTATCGGGGCATTAACGTGTGAATCGCCACGGGCCCGCAGCCTGACGGAGCATCACCGGCACAGCAGTACCGAACTCACCTGTGAGGCGTTTCTTCATGAGTCTGAGCATCCGCAACCAGATCGCCGGAACCGTCACCGCCGTCACCCCCGGCGAGGTGATGGCCACCGTCAAGGTGCGTCTCGACGGCGGACAGTACGTCACCGCCGCGATCACTCTGGAGGCCGTCAAGGAGCTCGGTCTCGCCGAGGGCTCCGCGGTCAGGGCCCTCGTGAAGTCCACCGAGGTCTCCCTGGCGACGGGCCCGGTCGACGGCCTGTCCATCCGCAACCAGATCCCCGGCACCATCACCGACGTCGCCACCGGTGGCGCCATGGCTGCCGTGAAGGTCTCCGTCCGGGGCGGTGAACTGACCGCCGCCATCACCAAGGACGCCGTCGCCGACCTGCGTCTTGCCTCCGGAACCTCCGTCGTCGCCCTGATCAAGTCGACCGAGATCTCTCTCGCGGTCTGAGCCGCCCTCCTGGCCCCTCACCAACCTCCTGATGCCGGATCGGGCCCGCCGGTGCCCGACCGGGTAGGCTGCCCGCTCGCCGAGGAGCAGCAAGGGGGAGCAGCCATCCACAGGGCCAGGGGAATCAGGTACAGGGGAGTGGCGGCCGTCGCCGTGCTGGCCACCGCGTTCACCGCTGCGGGGTGCGGCGCGGAGTCCGAGGGGTCCGCAGGCAAGGACGACCGGCCGAAGGGCCCTGCGGGCGCCCTGGCTTGGGAGTTCGAGCACATCGCGGACTTCAGCGGAGAGCTCACCGATGTCGCCGTGCTGGCCAAGGACGACATCTGGGCCGTCGGCTCCGAGAACAACGGCAAGTCCAACGCCCGCCTGCTGCACTACGACGGTACGAAGTGGAAGCGCGAGCCCCTTCCCGAAGCCCTGGGGCCCACCGCCTACCCGCCCAAGCTCGAAGAGATCGGCGAGGCAGAGCTGTGGCTGCGCCCGCAAGGGTCACAGGACCCCGCTGCCGTGAACCGCTGGGCCAAATGGGACGGCACCCGCTGGTCCGCCGTGCCCGACCCCCCGCCGGGCAATCCGGGAGACTTCGAGGCCGCGAGCGCGGACGACGTCTGGGCCCTCACCGGCGAGCAGACCGCCCAGCACTGGGACGGAACCCGCTGGACCGCGACCCGGCTGCCGTACGAACCCGCCGACCTCGCCGTGGTGGGACCGGACGACGTCTGGGCGGTCGGCAGCCGCTCGACCGGGCCGGGCACCGAGACCGAGTACAGCGGCGAGGAGTACAGCCAGCCCGCCTCGATGCACTGGGACGGCACGTCCTGGAAGGAGGTGGACACGCCGCAGGCCCGCTTCGAGGAGCCTCTGCCGCCCGAGCCCGGCGCCGGCCTCGACCAGGTCTTCGCGCTCGACGACGGCGAGGTGCGTGCGTACGGCCTCAACTCCTTCAACCACGGCGAGGTCGAGCCCGAACCCGATGACGAGTACATCCGGCTGCGCTGGGACGGCTCGAAGTGGGCCGAGCAGCAGGAAGCGTCCGGCGGCTGCACGCTGCGGACCCCGGTGGGCCAGGAGGACAAGGGGCTGTTCCTCGACGGCAACTGGTACCTGACCGACGACGGCAAGTGCGTGAAGATCAAACGCCACCGCCTGCCCGTGTCGACCGGCGCCCGCAAGGCATCGAACCAGTCGCTGTGGCTGGAGGAGATCCACCGGGTGCCCGGCACCGACGAGTGGCTGGGCGCCGGGCACGTCCAGGTCAACCAGTCCGGTGACCCCTTCGGCGCCCCCGTCGTCGTACGCCTCAAGCGGGGCGGCTGAGCCCGGCGCCCTGCCCGCCGAGCGGGCGGCCCGCTTACGCGCCGCCCCCGTAGGTCCCGTACTGCGGAAGCCCCGTCGATTCGTAGACGTGAATCGCAAGGCCGCCCGGCGTCGTCTGGTTGCTCAGCAGCCGCAGGCCGGCGGGTGCGCCGCCGTCCGGGAGCAGGCGGCGGCCCTCGCCCACGACCACAGGAGCGATCGCGAGCCGCAGTTCGTCGATCAGACCGGCGGCGAGCAGGGACTGGGCCAGCCGGCCGCTGCCGTGGATCTGCAGCTCGCGGCCCGGCTGCCGCTTCAGCTCGGCGATCTGCGCGGGGATGTCGCCGGACAGGATCGTGGTCGGGTCCCAGCCGGCCGTGGTCAGGCTGTCGGATGCCACATACTTCGGCAGGCCGTTCATGATGCGGGCAAACGGGTGATCGGTCATCTTCGGCCAGTCCCGCGCGAAATTCAGATACGTACGACGGCCGAACAGAAGAGCGTCCGCCCTGTCGAGCCAGGTGCCCGCCAGACGCTCGAATTCCTCGTCCAGGTGCGGCACGAACCAGCCGCCCCGCTCGAAGCCGTCACTGGTGTCCTCGTCCGGCGCCCCCGGACCCTGGTAGACGCCGTCCAGCGACAGAAACTGCTGCAGTACCAACCTCATCACGCACCACCTTCCTGACGGGGGACGTGGATGTCCCGCCCCCCTTCAGACATCGTGGCGCACAAAGACTCATCGGTCCGGCCGACCCTGTTTGCCCTGTGATGGCGGGTTCGCAGGAGCTTGCCATCTCTACGTACCGTCCGTCCGGCAGCGTCGTTGAACGAGGGCGGGGTACTCCTCCCATTGCCAGGTCCACGGTCCATACTGGTCGGGCCCCGACCACTCACAGAACGACTCCATGTCAAAGAAAAACACCTCAACGACCACCGTCCCCGACACCGCGTGGCTGGGGCGCGGGCGCCACCTCGGGCCCGAGCCCGAGCAGGATGTCCGGCGCAACCTGATCGCCCTCAAGGCGGCCGGGGTGCTCGACGACTTCCTGGACCTCGACCCCGTCGAGGCGGCCCGCACCACCGTCCTGCACCCGCGGGACGAGTCCGCCGACCCCGGCCCGTCGGCCCGCCGCCTCTTCGAGGCGCGCTGGCGCGTGGCCGACGAGGTCACGGTGCGCGCACAGCTGACCCTGTACGACGCCGAGGCCCGCCGCAAGGAAGGCGGAGGCATCACCTGGGTCCTGGCCGCCGAAGCCGAGCAGGTGTGGGACGCGCGCTGGCCCTCGCCCGCCCTGATGTTCTGGCCGGACAGCGACCGGGTCCCCTGGGACCACGACACGGCGGCGGACGTGCGGCTGCGTACGGTGAACTACCTGCCCAAGGACGACGACGAGCTGCGCCACCTGCTGCGGGACTGCACCCGGCAGAGCTGGTTCATCCATGTCGTGGTGCACGAAGCGATGACGCCGGACGCCAAGGGGCTCCAGCCGGTCACGGCGTTCCTGCCGCCGGGCCTGCGGCACCGGGTCATCGAGCACCGGGGCACGCCGGAGCAGGCGCAGATCGCCGACTTCGCGATGAAGCGTGAGCTGAGCGTGCGGATGCCGCGCGGCGGCGCCGTCGTCCTGCCCCCGGCACCGCAGCCTGCGGGCTATGACGCGGAGCGTTTCACGGTGCGCAACGTCTTCCTCGACGGCTCGGAGCCGACCGAACTCCTCGACAGGATCGCGGAGTTCGTGGCCCTTCCGCTGCCGCTGCCGGCCGAGGGCGAGCGGGCCCTGACGCAGCTGCGCCAGGGCTGGCACCTGCTCACCCCGGACGAGGAGCTGGCCCACGCGCAGGGCATGGTGACCCGGTACGCCGAGGCGCTCGAGGCCATGACGAAGTCCCGCGACCTGTACCAGCAGGCGGCCGAGGCGGCGCAGGCCGCGCTGGCCGAGGTGAGCGGCGGCGACGGCGTGCCCCGGCCGCCGGCAGCGGGGGCGGCCAAGGCGGACGGCTCGCCGCTGAGCGCCCTCACGAAGGCGTTCGGCCGCTTCCGGGACCCGAACAAGTAGGACGGACGGCGGCGGAGACCGGCTCCGCCGCCGGCGCGCCCGCCTTGAGAGCCGGCCCGGCCCGGGGCGGCAGCGTTTCGGACAGAAGAGCGCCTTGGTCTATACCAGCCACCCCTGTCCCCGTATCCTCATCCGTGGCCAGTAGCACACCATCCCCCCACCCGGGTTGCGTGCTGGCGCGGGCGGCCGCACCCCCATGACCTCTGCCCCCAGCAGCCGGGTGACCTCCCCCTTCGCCGCCTCCAGGAGGATCACGGTGAACGTTCGCACCAGAAGTACGGCGATCATCGGCACCCTGTGCCTCGTCGCTTCCCTCGCCCTGACCACCGCGTCCGCCGACGAGCCCGCCGCCTCGCGCCAGGCCCCGAAGGTCGCGCTCACCAAAGTGACGACGGCCGCGAACCCCTCCGCCGGTGCCGCGGGCCCCGGCGGCACGGTCTGGATCGCCGAACGCGCAGGCACCGTAAGGGTGTTGAGCGGTCAAGGGCTCGGCGAGCCTGTCCTCGACATATCCAAGGAGACCACCACCGACGGTGAACGCGGTCTCCTCGGCATCGCGTTCGACAAGAAGTTCGCGCACTTCTACATCTCGTTCACGAACCTCGAAGGCACCAGCACCGTGGACGAGTTCGCCGTACGCAAGGGCAAGATCCGGCCGGAGACCCGGCGTACCGTCCTCACCCAGACGCAGCCCTACCCCAACCACAACGGCGGCGACATCAAGTTCGGCCCCGACGGCTACCTCTACATCGCGCTCGGCGACGGCGGCTCGGGCGGTGACCCGCACGGCAACGGGCAGAACCTCGACACGCTGCTCGGAAAGCTCCTGAGGATCGACCCGCGCGGCGCCAAGCCGTACGCGATCCCGTCGGACAACCCCTTCGTGGGCGACCCCAAGGCGAAGGGCGAGATCTGGGCCTACGGGCTGCGCAACCCCTGGCGGTTCTCCTTCGACGCGGGCACCGGCGACCTGCTGATCGGTGACGTCGGCCAGAGCGCCTGGGAGGAGATCGACCGGGCCCCGGCCGGCAGCAAGGGCGGCGAGAACTACGGCTGGTCCCAGATGGAGGGCAACCATCCCTTCCGGGACGGCACCGAGCCCGCGAACCACGTCCCGCCGGTGTACGAGTACGACCGCACGGGTCTTGGCTGCTCGGTGACCGGCGGATACGTCTACCGGGGCAAGGCGATCCCGGACCTCAGGGGCCAGTACGTCTTCAGCGACTACTGCGACGGCACCATCCGCGCCCTGCAGATGAAGGACGGCAAGGTGACCGGCGCCAGCGACCTCGGAGTCAACGGCGGCGAGGTCATCTCCTTCGTGCAGGGCGGCAGGGGCGAGCTGTACGTGCTCGACATCGGCGGCAGCGTCTACCGCATCGACCCGGTGTGACGATCACCGCATGACCAAGCCGCGCAGGCCGTGCCCGGCTCCGGTGCGGGGAGACGGGCACGGCGTGGCTCTTCAGGTGCGCGAGCGCGTGGTGAAGCCCGGATCGACTTCGCCCAGCCAGGCGTCCTGAGCGTCGGCGAGCGGCCGGTCGAGGGGCAGCGCGACGAACCGGCATGCGAAGGTCAGGCCCGCGTCGGCTCCGTCGCCCCGGACGTGGTGCACCCAGGCATCGGACGTGCCAGCCGGTACCCGCAGGAGGAAGAACGTGGTGCGGCGCGGCTGTCCCGTGCCGGGATGAGGTTTGTCCTCCATGGCGATCGGCCGGACCACGGCAGCTGTCAGCAGGCCGGTCTCCTCGGCGACTTCGCGCAGCACCGCCTCCTCCGTCCCTTCGCCCGGCTTGACCCCTCCGGCGGGAATCTGGGTGCCGGCGTCCGGCATGCCGACGTGGTCGAACACCAGGATCTCGGGGGACCGGCACCGGCCTCACGGCGTGGTGCCGGTCGGGGTGCGTTCGTCCAGGAGGTTCTGGCCGCGCAGGTCGGACCACAGTTGTGCCGGGATGTGCGTGTCGAACGCGGCGAGGTTGCGTCGTACCTCTTGCGCGGTGCGCATGCCGACCACGACTCCGGCAACGGCGGGGTGGTGCAGCGGGAACGCCATGGCAGCTTGGGGGAGCGTCACGCCGTGCGCCTGGCAGACGTCCGCGATCCGGTTCGCCCGCTCCAGGAGCTCCGGCGCGGCGGGGGCGTAGTCGTAGAACGCGTCCGCGTCGGGCCGGTCGGTGGCAAGGAGGCCGGAGTTGAAGACGGAGGCGGCCACGACCGACACGCCGCGTTCGGTGCAGGCGGGCAGCAGTGAGTCGAGCGCGCTGGAGTCCATCAGGGTGTAGCGGCCGGAGAGCATGACCACGTCCCGGTCG
>NZ_JBNNJZ010000215.1:0-13081 GCF_050270335.1 Streptomyces sp. NPDC059900 | reverse complement strand
CTTCTGGCCGTCCGCGCCCGCCGTCCCGGACGGGCTGACCGCGGACGAGCAGAAGAGCGCCTACCTCGGCCATCCGGTCCCGCCCGTCTCCCCTGACGCCGCCCGCAAGATGATCGACAGCGCGGTGCGCACGTCGCCCGTCGGGGGCACGCTCGCAGCCATGCCTCCGGCCCACGTCGCCATCTTCATGGACCTGGCGAGCGGAAACACCGTGCAGAAGTAGCGTTTGCGGATCGCAGCCGTCCGGGGAGTCGTTGTCGGCTCCTCGGACGGCGGCTGATCGCTGGACTGCCGTCAGTTGCTCCGCCGCTCGCTCTCGCGCTCGCCGAGCCGCTTGATGACTTCGCGGTTGAAGACCTCAGGAGCGCTGCGGGCAGCCTCTGTGCGTTGCTCATGGCGCAACCTCAGAAACACGGGCGAGTAAGGTGAATAACGTGAAGTCCAATAAAGTTTACCCATCGTCCACACGGGATGCAGGTGTCGGCTCCGGCGATCCGATCGTCGACGTACTGAAACTGCTGCGCACGCAGAAGGTCGTTCCGGCACCGGTACACGCCGCCTCACCGTGGGCCGTGCGCTTCGATCCCTACTCGTACGTAAAACTCGGCGTCGTGCTCAAGGGCGAGTGCTGGATCGACCTGGACGGGTGCGAACCGGTGCTCCTGCGCAAGGGGGACTTCTTCCTGCTGAACAACCCGCCCGCCTACACCCTGGCCAGCGCGCTCGGTGTGGCACCGTACGACGCCGCCGACCTCCAGGGGGGCGAGGACGGTGCGGAGGTGCGCATCGGGGCGGAGGCCGACGAGGACACCTACGTGTGCTGCATCGACTTCGTGTTCGAGCAGACCAACACCTCGGTGCTGTTCGACGTGCTGCCGCCCCTCGTGCTGGTCCGGGCCGGCGACCCGCGCGGAGCGCTCCTCACCAATCTCTCCGCGCTCACGGTCGCCGAGATGGAGTCGGCCGGCGTCGGGCGATCCCTCGTACTGGAGCACCTTGCACAACTGATCCTCGTGCACATGCTGCGGGTGCACGCCGACCAGACCGAACGACCCGGCGGCTGGCTGGGGGCGCTGGTGGAAGACGGCGTCGGGGCGGCTCTGCGGGCGATGCACGCCGACGTAAGCCGGCGCTGGACGCTCGACGAACTCGCCGCGATCAGCCACATGTCACGGTCGGCGTTCGCCGCCTCGTTCAAGACCAAGGTCGGCACAGCCCCGCTGACCTACCTGATCGAATGGCGAATGAGCCTGGCCCGGGACGCGCTGCGCAGCGACACCCGCTCCATCACCGAGCTGGCCGCCGCGACCGGCTACGAGTCCGAGAGCGCCTTCAGCACGGCCTTCCGGCGCGTGGTCGGCCTATCACCCCGGCACTTCCGGGAAGAGTCGCTCCAGCAGACATCGACGGGTTGAGACGAGGCCCCGACCGGACCCGGCCGGATGGCCGCGACCACAGCACCAGCATGGACGATCCATAAAGATCCGTGGACCTTACGTTATGGAACGTACGCAGGTGGTCTTGCACAGTGAGGAAAGGGCGACGCACACAAGCGCCCCGCAACCGCGACTTCCTCATCTGCCAAGGAGTTTTCCCATGTCACGCCCGCTCGCTGGAAAGACCGCCCTCGTCACCGGGGGATCACGAGGCATCGGACGCGCGATAGCCGAACGTCTCGCGAAGGACGGCGCGACCGTCGCGCTCACCTACAACGCGAGCAAGCAGGGCGCCGACGAGACGGTCGCCGCTATCGAGCAAACCGGCGGCAGCGCGTTCGCGCTCCGCGCGGACCTCACCGACGCGCAGTCCATCCCGGACCTGTTCGCGCAACTCGACGCCGAATTCACTCGGCGCCATGGAACAGACACCCTCGACCTGCTGGTCAACAACGCAGGCAACTCGGGTTGGGGCGGCCTCGCGGACGCGACGCCGGACAGCTGGGACACCATGTTCGCCGTGCACGCCCGCGCCCCCTTCTTTGTCGTGCAATCAGCACTGAGCCGCCTGTCCGACGGCGGACGGATCGTGAACGTCTCCTCCGCCGCAGGCACGCGGCCGATGCAGGCGGTCCCCATCTACTCCATGGCCAAGGCCAGCATCAACAACCTAACCCATGCGCTCGCCATGGAGCTGGGGCCACGCAACATCACGGTCAATGCCGTGGCGCCCGGTTGGGTACGGACGGACATGAACGCCGCCGTCCGCGAGAACGCCGACATGACCGCGGCCATCGAAGCGGACACCGCACTGGGACGCTTCGGCGAAACCTCCGACATCACCGCGGTGGTGGCCTTCCTGGCCTCCGAAGAGGGGCGCTGGGTGACAGCCCAGGTGATCGAGGCCAGCGGCGGCTACCAACTCTGACCCTGCCCGCCGGCAGCCGCCGGATCAGCGCAAACCACAGCGGTTCCGCGCACGATCGTGCGCGGAACCACCGCACCATCGGCCGGTTGGGCATCGGCGGGGCGGCCCGCTTCGCCGCGCGGAGAGGGACCTGCGGGTTCCTCTGATCCGTCGCGGTGAACATTGATCGTTTTCATCAGCAGCTGCGTACGGCGCCCGCTTGTCCGTGCGTTCATGCAGACATGAGAAAACTTCTGCTCGGGGTACTCCCGGCTCTCGTCCTGTCTCTCGCAGCTCCTGCGGCCCACGCCGACAACGACTCCAACTTCGGGGGCGGCGTGAACGCGGCGAACAACTGGAACTTCACGGCCGCCGCCGTCTGCCTGCAGGAAGTCGCCGTCGTACCGGTCCTCGGCGACTACGTTTCCGACCATCTGAACAACTGCTCGAACGGCAACGTCATCGACCACTCCGGGAAATGACAGACTGCCTCGCCCACCCGACCGGCGTCTGACGGTTCCGGGAACGCTGACGCAAAACGGAGTGGGCCCCGCACCCCATCGCGTGCGGGACCCACCTCACTTGGACGTCGTTTCCCTTGCCGGCCCGCGGTTCGAGCCGTGCATGGATACTGCTGTGGTGCTGTTGACGTGGATCGCTGAGGTGGCGGACGAACCCCTGGTACTGGAGCCGGCTGACCGGCAGGTGGAAGTCGAGACCAACACCTGGTCAATGGGTGCGACTGACGAGGACAAGAGGTCGTTGTCCGTCGCCCAGGTGGTGGCGGCCTTCGAGCGGACAGTTGCTGCCATCCGGACACGCATCCGCGAACTGGGGTTCTCCGGGGTGGCGACCTTTTACGTCTGGCACGACGAACAGGCAGGGCAGCTTCGGTGCTCGACCGGTTCTGTGCTCCCGATTGCGTTGCCGTTCGGCGGTGCCTATGCCGCTTCCGGCGACCTCGGTCCGATCGTCGAGGCGTTTTTGGCCGACGGCGAGCCGGGCTCCATCGCCTGGCCGGACTTGGACGACGCGCAGAGTCTCCCGGAGCAGACCCAGACCGAGCCGGAGGTCATTGCCTTCGGTGTCTGGGTCAGCAATGTCGGCACCTCAGGCTGACTTCTCCTGCGCGGTCATGCGAAGCCTGCCGGGACGGCGCGCGGCTGTCAGGAACGTGTCGCGGCTCGGTCCGACTCGCTGCGCAGAACGCAGAATTCGTTGCCTTCGGGGTCAGCAAGGACCGCCCAGCCAGAGCCGTCGGGATGCCGGTGATCGGTGACAAGGGTGGCGCCGAGACCGAGCAGCCGTTCCACCTCCTGCTCACGCGATGTCTCGGGTCGCAAGCACAGATGGATCCGATTCTTGATCTTCTTGGGCTCGGGCACCTGGTTGAAATACAGCACTGGGCCCTCCGCCAGCAGCACCTCGGTCTCCCGGTCACCCGGCTTGTCCTCCGGATGCTGCGGACGCCCCGTCACGCTGCTCCAGAACCGGGCCAGCTCGTAGGCATCCGCACAGTCGATCGCCACGTTCTGCAATACCGAGACCATGCGCGCGACCCTTCCTTACTTCCCCTCCGGACGCCACCGAATTGGGCTCAACTACGAAGCGGAAGTGAGGGGCGCATCCGTCGGCGCGTGGCTGTCCATCATCCCGCCACGGCCGTCCGCGGCGGTGATGAGCTGCCCGAGTCGGTGGAGTGTGTGAGTCATGTCCTCGACCCTGGCTGAGAGGCGGTCGCGTTCAGTGCGCAGCAAGCGCCGTTGTGCGGCGGTGGTACGGCCGTTGTTGACGCAGGGCAGCATTGCCGCGATGGCCCGGCTGCTGAGGCCGCCCGCGTAGAACTGCTGGAACAGGCATACCACCTCGACGGTGCCTTCGGCGTAGCGGCGCTGCCCGGACGGCGTGCGCCCGGGGCTGAGCAAGCCTTGTTCCTCGTAGTAGCGCAAGGCACGCACGCTCACACCGGCCCGCTGCGCCAACTCTCCGATTTTCATGCCCCATCCCCCTGCCGGCACTCTGTCCGCACAGGAAGCCGCCAAGCCGTAGGCCCCAACCGTCCGGGACGTGCGCCGGCCCCGTCGGCCACCGTCCCGGGCGGCACGCGGCCTGTCCCGGCGGCGCGGGATGGGCCGCGCTTCGACGTACACGCCGTGGCGCGTGGCACGCTGACCCCCGTGGTTCTGTGATCGTCGAGGAGGTTTTGTCACGTGGCGCAGCAACAGCCGGTGGAGACTGCCGGTGCCCCGGACGTGCGCGCCGAGGAGAAACGGCTGCGCAAGGACCTCGGGTTCTGGGCGCTGACCGCGATCGGCTTCTCCAACATCCTCGGCTCGGGCTGGCTGTTCGCCGCCATGTATGCCGCCCAGACCGCCGGACCCGCCGCGCTGCTGTCCTGGGTCGCGGCCGGCCTGCTCTGCGCGCTGGTGGCCCTGGTCATGGTCGAACTCGGCGCCACCAGGCCCGAAGGCGGCGGCACGGTCCGCTGGCCGCTGTACGCGAACGGCCGCCTGGTGGGCACCCTCGTCGGCTGGTCCGTGATGCTCTCGGTGGGCGGCACCGCGGCCGAGATCAGCGCGATCATGCAGTACGCCGCCCACTACGTGCCCGGGCTCTACCGCGGCGACAGCCTCACCGCGTCGGGCCTGGGCGTCGCCACCGCGCTGAGCGTGCTGCTCACCGCGCTGAACTGGTTCGCGGTGCGGTTGTTCGCCCGGATGAACAACCTGGTGTCGGTGTTCAAGGTCGTCGTCCCGCTGCTGACGGTGGTCGCCCTGTTCCTGTCCGGCACCCACTCGGGCCGCCTCACGGACCACGGAGGGTTCGCCCCCTACGGTTACGCGGCCTGCCTCACCGCCCTGGCCGGCGGCGGCATCGTGTACTCCGTGAACGGGTTCCAGGCTCCTTTGGACTTCTCCGGAGAAGCCCGCAATCCGCGCCGCAACGTCCCCGCCGCCGTCCTGACCGGGATCGGCCTGGCGGTGCTTGTCTACCTCGGCCTCCAACTCGCCTTCCTCTACACGGTGCCTGACTCTCTGCTGGCGCACGGCTGGCAGGGGGTCAACTTCGAATCGCCGTTCGGTCAGCTCGCCCTCGTCCTGAACCTGCACTGGCTGGCCACCCTGCTCTATGCCGACGCGGTGGTCTCGCCGGGCGGCTCCGCCTATGTGGGCGTTGCGATCGACGCCCGCCACACCTACGCCCTGTCCAAGAACGGGCTGCTGCCCCGCTTTTTCATGCGGATCGATCCGCGCTCCGGCATCGCGCGCCGGGCCCTGGTCCTCAACCTCGCGGTCATCATCGTCTTCATGCTGCCGTTCGGCGGCTGGCAGGACATCGTGAGCGTGATGGGCGACATGTATTTTATCATTTATGCCGCCTCGGCGGTGGCCGTGGCGTCCTTCCGCGCTCACGACCGGGAGCGCGGCGTGCCCCTGGCGGAGGGGCACATGCCGGGGGTGCGCTGGATCGCCCCGGTCAGCTTCGCCGTGGCGACCGAGTTCATCTACTGGTCGGGCTGGGACGACCTGCGGCTCGCCCTGCCGCTCGTCCTGATCGGTGTGCCGCTGTTCTTGCTGCAACGGCGCAGGACGGCCGGCAGTCCCCCGGCCGAGGAACTGCGTCAGGGCGCCTGGCTGGTGTTCCACCTGGCGGCGCTTGCCCTGTTGTCGTGGCTCGGCACGTTCGGCGGCTCCGGGCAGCTGCCCGCACCGTACGACTCGATCGTGGTGGGCGTCGTCGCCTTTGCCGTCTTCGGGTGGGCGGTGCGTTCGGGCGCCGCCCACCTGCGCACGAACCCCGCTCACTGAACGGGGCCGCGCGTTCCAACGAGGTGTCAGCTGTGACGCGGCTCGGGCGGTGCCTGCTGCGCCCAGGCCCGGGCGAACTGTTCGTGGACGGGGATCGGGACGGCGAGCGCTGCGGCATCGTCCGCCGGGATTGGCTTCGCGGGGCGGGGTGCCTTGGCGGAGGTGAGCTCCTTGCGCACGGCGCGGTGGTGTTCCAGGGTCCAGGTGTTCCAGCGGCGGAGGGTGCGGTCCGACGGGCGGCCGAGGGCGTGCAGTTGGAGGTGCAGGGCCGCCGCGTCACGCCCCACGCCCAGCGCCGCCCCGGCCTCGTCCACCAGGTCCGGGACGCTGAAGAGCGGGTTGGTCTCGTACTGGCCCGGCGGGACCGGGGTGAGGGCGGAGCGCTCCGCCAGCCGGCGCAGGGCGGCGCGGAGATCGGCCGGGGCGTCCGTGAGCCGGCCGACGAGGGCGCGGGCGCCTGCCGCCGCCGGGTCGCCGACCGGGCGTTCTGTGAGCGCCCAGACGGCGGCGGTTGAGGCGGCCCGCACCCCGTCGACATCCGCAGGCTCCGGTGCGCGGCCGGTGAGCAGGGCCGTGGCCCAGGTCTCGGGGAGGCCGCGGTCTGCGGCGAGGGCGGCGGCGTGGCTGCCGTCGTCGGTGTAGGGGCCGGCCCCAAGGAGGTTGGCCCAGGCGGCGGCCATCCGGTCCGCGGCAGCGGTCATACCGCCCGGTGCCCACAGTGCGGCCGGGTCGCCGGGCAGGGCGGCCGCGAGCACGGTGCGCCGGCCCGCCGGGCCAAGCCGCGCCAGCAACTCCTGGTAGGCCCAGACGGTGTTCTGGTCCGCCTTGTAGGGCTTGGTGCGCAGCAGCTTGCGGTGCTCGTCGTAGTCGTCTCGGCCGGGGAAGCCGTCCAGGACCAGGGCGGCGATCGGGCGCGGCACGCCGGTGCGCCAGCGGAAGAGGTCCACTGCCTCCTCGGGCACCGGCAGCGGGCCGTGTTCGGCGAGCAGGGCCAGCAGGCGGGGCAGCCGGGTGGTGTCGTCACCGGTGATGGTGCGGGTTTCGCACTCCTCGGCGTCGGCGGGTGCCGGATCGCCGGCGCGGTGGAGGAAGGGGGCGAGGCCGCTGCGGACCGGGCCGGAGACGATCAGGGCGCCGCCCGCGCGCAGTTCGGCGATCCGCTGCTGGGGGGCGCGGCCGGTGCGCCAGGCGCTGCCGTCCTCGGCGAACGGCTGACGGCTCCACACTCCGAGAAGCGCGGTGAGGGCCTGCCGCTCGGCGTCGGGGGTGGCGGCGGTGGCCGCGCGCCAGGCAACTGCGTCGATCCGGCCGGTCAGCACCGCCCACTCGGGCGGGAGGGCCGGCAGCGCGAGCACCCGCACTTCGTCCTCGATCTCGCCGCGCAGGTAGCGCCCGTCGGCGGCGACCGCGGTGAGGAGCGCGGGGTGCGGCTGCGGCGCACGCGCCTCGTAGGGCCGCGGTTCGGTCAGCAGGCCGCGCAGGGCAGGAGTCAGGCGGGTATCGGGTACCGGATCGGGCAGCTCGACGACCGGCCCGGATCGCATGATGGCGACCCGGCGGGACAGTTCCCGGCGTCGGCCAAGTACGTCGGCGGCGAGCCGGGCGGCACGCTCCACGCCGGCCCGGATTTGCGGATCGGTCACGCCGGGCAGGGGCGCGTCGCCGCTCCCGGTCCCGTCGTTACCGCTGCCGCTGCCGGGGCGCAGGAGCCGGCGCAGGTCCGTGTCGGCAACGGCCCGCAGGGCTTTGGAGGATGCCTCGTCGCGGGGGGTCAGGAAGTGCCAGTAGGCGGGCGGCGGCACCGGGCCGGCCTGTTCGCCGAGGGTGGCGCGGACCGGGGAGCGGTCACGGCTGCCGGGAAACCCCCGCACCTGCCAGAGCAAGGAGTTGTCCTCGGCGGCGTGGCTGCGGATGGTGGTCTCGCCGGCCATGACGGCGTCCTCCCCGCCCAGCGGCAGGGCCAGGATGCCCCAGGGGCGGCGGCCCCAGCGGCTGCTCTCGTAGGAGGCGGTGCGGCCGTCGATGGATTCCAGCACGAATGCGCGGGGCGAGGGCCCGGCATACGGCGTGCGGTAGTGGACCCGGCAGCCGGTGAGCAGCCCGTCCTGGCCCAGCGCGGAGGCCGGGGCGCCCGGCGGCAGCGCGGAAAGGATCAGGTGGTCGCCGAAGGGCTCAAGTCCGGGCGGGGTGGGGGCGGGGCGGTGGAAGGCGGGCAGCGTGCGGTCGTCGGTGGGGGTGCCGGTGTCCGGGTCGAGGCGGACCCAGCCGTTCCTGCGATCGCCGAACACCTCGGAGCTCCACAGGGTGTGGCCGTCGTTCATCTGGTAGTCGCGGTGGCCGATGCCCTCGCGGCCGCCGGCGCGCAGGACGCGTTCGCCGTCGAAGCGTCCGCCGCCGTCCGGGGTTTCGAAGTGATAGCCCAGGCCGCCCTGGATGCTGCCGCCGTAGGGGGCCAGACCATACGTCTGCTCCGGTTCGAAAATCTCGGCGGGCCGGCCGGACCAGTAGGCGCTGTGGGGCGGCCGGTCCTCCCCGGCCTCGGCCCAGGCGACGAGGAACTGCCCGCCTGCCCAGTGCACGGTGTGGGAACGGGATGCGTCGGGCAGCTCCAGTCTGTGATCGCCGCGCCGGCCCGTGTGGTCGATGGCGATGGCGTGCGTTTGCCCGTACACGGTGAGCACCGGCCAGGTGCAGGTGACGTGCACGCTCTCGTCCGCACGGAATTCGGCAAGGGCCTGCTCCAGCGCGGGCCAGCCCAGTTCCTCGGGCAGTCCGGCGCGCAGGGTGCGGGCCAGCGGGCCGGTGAGGTCCAGGGCATCGAGGGCTTCCTCGATGCCGTCCAGGGCGATGGCGGTGGGCCGGTCGAGGAGGTCGTGCAGTTCGTCGACGGCTTCGTCGGCGGCGGCCAGGCCGCCGCCGCGCAGGGCAGCAAGCAGCTTCTCGATGCGGGTGTGCACCTCGGTGGCGACGCCCGGGGTGTGCGGGAGCCGGCTGATGGCGGTGCCGGTGCGGGGCCCGACGGCACCACCGCGGTTGGAGTGGAGCCCGGCGTGCACGGTGCCCTCCAGGCGGGGCCCGAACACCGGGTCGGCGGCGAGCGCCTTGAGGTCCCGCTGCGAGCGCTCGTCCCAGAACTGCAGGGGGATCGTGGCGCCGGGGTCTTCGACGGGGATGGACTCGGCGAGACAGAGGTCGAGCAGGTCCGCGTCCAGGTGCTGCCACCGGTAGCGGTCCTCGTGCAGCCGCACCGGGCTGCCGGCCGCCCGCAACCGCGGCGCGAACCGCCCTACCAGGTCCAGGAGTTCGGGCGGCATCGGCTGGACCGTCACCCCGCCGCCGACGACCGTGCGGTGCGAGTAGCCGGCCGCGTAGCGGCGCAGCCAGTCACCGAGGCCGCCCTCGGGCGCGATCCGGCCGCCCGCCGCGGCGTCGGCGGCGCCGCAGCTGATGAGCAGCCGCAGCCAGGCAGCCGCGTCGTTCTTCGACTCGGGGAACAGGTCGAGCAGCCCCGCGGCCTGATCGTCCGTCGGCGGGTGCGCGGTGAGCGGCCCGGCGGCGGCATCCAGCAGCCGGTCGGGCACGGCCTTGCCCCGGGCTGCGGCCAGCAGCCCGCCCAGCACCCGGGCTTCCTCCTCGGTACCCAGGCCGGCGGCGCGGGCCGAGTCGCGCACCCGGCGGGCCAGGTCGGCGGGCAGCTCACCGGGCGACGCCGCCCAGATGGTCAGCAGGCGGGCGAACTCGCCGTGCGCGTCGCCCGGTTCCAGGACCGAGGCCAGCCAGGTGCGGTGACCACTGAGTTCGGTGGCCGGCAGGGCGCCGAACCGGGCGAACAGCAGCACATTCGCCCGCCGCCAGTCAGGATCGACGGGCAACTGGTGGTCACGCTCGGCGGCACGCGCCTGACCGTAAGCGCGGGCAGCCGAGCGGCGGTGCGTCTCCAACAGCCAGTGGCCCATGGTGTCCCAGAACCACGGCAGATGAGCCGCCGCCAGACCGCGGGCCAGCCGCTCCATGTCGTCCACGAACCGGCCGGGCTTCTCCCAGGCCCGCCCCCGCAGCCGATCGGCCTGGTCCAGCACGGCGCGCGCGGCGGGCTCGGCGCCCGGATCACGGGTGCGCGCCCAGTCGGCGTAGGTCTCCGAGATGCGGTGGTTGGCCGGGAGCGGGACGGGAGCATCGGTGCGGCTGGTCATAGCGCTGATCGTGCCAGCAGCCACTGACAACGCTGCCGCGGCCCCGGCGTCGAAGCCCGGCCGCCCTTTACAGTTCCCGCAGCACACCCGAAGGCAATTCCGCATCCTTCGCCTGGTCCCCCGGCAGGAGTTGATCGGCGTAATCCGCCTCGGTCCACACCAGCTTCTTGAACGCTTCGGGTGTGAGCACTCCCTGCCACGGGGTGCCGCCGGGGCAGAACACCGAGGTGCAGCCGTAGCAGTAGTGCGCGGGCTGCCACAGTTGTTTCGCGCGGGCCGCGCCTGCCTCGGCGGCGGCCTTCTCGCGCCCGTCGCCGCGCACCACCACGAAGGTGCCGAACAGGCAAATCAGCGCGAGGACTGCACCGCCGGCCGTGTACAGCGGCTTGTCCTCCTGGACACACGATGCTGGAACACATCGACGACTCGCTCGCCCTGCGCGCGGAGGCCGAGCAGCGCCTGCGCCGCTTCGTCGCCGACGCCTCGCACGAGCTGCGCCAACCTTTGATGTCCGTACGGGGTTATGCGGACCTCTTCCAGTACGCCGCCGCCAATGTCCCCGAGGAGCGGGACAAGCACCTGACGCGGTTGCGCGCCGAGGCCGCCCGGATGGGCGTGCTCCTGGATGACCTGTTGCTGCTCGCGCGCCTGGACGCGGCGGAGGTGGACGCGCCGCTGAGAGTGCGGGACGCCGATCTCGTGGAGCTGGTCGAGGACGCGGCCTTTGCCTTCCGGGCCGCCCACCCGGATCACCCGCTCACCGTCACCTCGCCGTCGGTGCCGCTGGCACTGCGCATGGACCCGCAGCGCATCCGGCAGGTCCTGGACAACCTGCTCACCAACGCGGCCGTGCACACCCCGGCCGGCACCCCGGTGTCGGTACAGGTCGCCCGCGAGCAGGACACGGCGGTCGTGCGGATCGAGGATGCCGGACCCGGTATTCCGCCCGCCGACCGGGAGAAGGTCTTCGACCGCTTCTACCGGGTCGACAAGGCCCGCACCCGTGACCGCGGCGGCAGCGGCCTCGGCCTGTCCGTCGCCCGCTCCTTGATCCGCGCACATGGCGGCACGGTCACCCTCGACCACCGGCCGGGTCCGACCGTATTCCTGGTGGCCCTGCCGCTGCGCGGGCAGGCGCACACCGCCGGGAACGGCGAACCGCGCTCACCTCGCCGACGCGGACGAGTTCGAACTGTCCCTGCTCGTCAGGGCGCTCGCCGGCCCGTTCAGCTGCGATGAACCCCACAACTTCGCGGTCGCCGTCGCCGCGTCCTACTGGCTGCTCGACCTGAAACCGAGTGACAGTCTCGACGGGTTCCCGCTCGATGATCCCCAGGCCGTCACCCTCTGGAAGGGCCTGAAGAAACTGCCGCGAGCCGAGGCCGAAGCCCGGGTGACCGCCGTCCACCGGGGCGCCCAGAAGTGCCAGGACACCACCGGCCCCCTGACCCGAGGCACTCGAGGCACCCGATGAGAGGACTGACGCTCTACCTTCACTCGCGCCGGGTGCCGGCTGCCTGCGGCGCCGGGGTTGCGGGCGCGGCCATCGCGTGGCTGGTGGCGACGGCCTTCGGCGGCACCGGCGAAGTCAGCCGCACGGTACTCGTCCTGACGGTGCTCCTCCTCGTGTCCGTCATCACTCCCACGCTCGGCGGCCCCGACGACGCCCTGGACCGCACGGCGGCACGCCCCTGGACCTGGCTGCGCACGTCCCATCTGGCCGCGGCCGTGGGCTTGCCCCTCGTTCTCCTGCTGGCCACGCTGCTCACCGGCACACGGTTCGGACCGTTCGGATGTGTCGTGCGCGACGTGTCCGGTCTGCTGGGCCTGACGGCCCTGGGGGCGGCCACGCTCGGCACCGCTCGATCGTGGTTCCTGCCGCTGGGTTGGACGCTGGCAGCGGTCTTGGTCCCAGGCACGGGCCGCGTGGGGGAAGCGCTGACCTGGCAGACCCAGGCATCCGACAGCCGGCCCGCCACCGCTGTCGCGGCCGTGCTCGCCGTCGCCGGACTTGCCCTCTACGTGAGCCGGGGCCCGCGCCCGCGAACATCGTCGGAGAACGTGTAGGCGGGCGCATCGCGCCGGGACCGCCGGGTTCCGCCGGGCGGTGTGCCGTGCTCATCCGGCCCGGGTTCGTCCCTGCTTGCGGTATCCGTTCAGCACGTCCTGACGGAGCAGGTAGCCGAAGCCGGCGGCTTCCAGGCGCAGTCCCAGCTGAGCCTCAGTGGTGCGGAGATCGGCTGCGGTGTCCGCCAGGTGCCAGTCGTTGGCGGCAAGTCGGTTGAGCAGGTGACCGCGACGGACCTGGGTCTCCGACAGACGGAACGTCTTGAGGTAGGCGATCCTGCCCTTGTCGTCGGTGATGGCCTCGCCGATGTGGTTCTCCTGCTTGGGACGGAACGGCGGCAGGAAGCGGGCGAGCGTGAAGCGGCCCATCCGGTAGACCGACTGCCAGGTGTAGGCGTGCTCCAGCAAGCCGGCCGCCATGGTGGTGTCGTGGAAGTGGGTCCAGGCGTGTTCCTGTTCGGCAACTGCCGTACGCAGGTGGGCCAGGGAGCGGATGTGCGTGTCGGGGATACGGGCTCGGAAGTCCGGCACCGGCGGCATCAGCGTGGCGTAGTGGTGGATCAGTTCGCCGTACAGGTCCTGCAAGAGCGTCGGGTGGAGGGCGCGGTAGTCGTCGGGATGCGGGACCGCGAAGGCCGCGGCAAGGGCGTCGGCGACGTAGACCAGCAC
>NZ_JBNNJZ010000214.1:0-13128 GCF_050270335.1 Streptomyces sp. NPDC059900 | reverse complement strand
CGTGCCGCCCCCGCGCGAGAAGTCGTACGGATTGCTCGTCCAGCTCTACTCCCTGCTCTCGCGCCGCTCCTGGGGCATGGGCGACCTCGGAGACCTCGCCGAACTCGCCGCCTGGTCCGGGCGGGCCCTGGGCGCGGGGTTCGTGCAGGTCAACCCCCTGCACGCGGCGGTTCCGAAGCCGCCCGACGGGGCGTCCGACCCCTCCCCGTACCGCCCCTCGTCGCGCCGCTTCCCCGACCCCGTCCACCTCCGGGTCGAGGACATCCCCGAGTACGCCCAACTGGCCGGCGAAGCCCGTGACATGGCCGCCGAGCTCACGCGCCGGGCCGCCGCCCTGAGCGAATCCGTGCTCCAGCAGGGCCAGTTGATTGACCGCGACGCCGTATGGGCACTCAAGCTCCAGGCCCTCGAGCTGATCCACGAGGTGCCGCTCGGCCCTGGACGGCGCGCCGCCTACAACGACTTCCTCGCCGAGCACGGCCAGGCCCTCGAGGACCACGCCACGTGGTACGCACTCGCCGAGCAGTACGGCCCCGACTGGCACGCCTGGCCGCAAACCCTGCGTGACCCCGCGTCGCCGCAGACCGCCCGCACCCGCCGCGAGTTGATGGACCGCGTGGACTTCCACTGCCGTCTGGCCTGGCTCACCGATGCCCAGCTCGCCGCCGCGCAGCGCTCCGCGCGCGACGCGGGCATGGACATCGGGCTCGTGCACGACCTGGCGGTCGGCGTGCACCCCGCGGGAGCGGACGCCTGGGGTCAGCAGCGGCACTTCGCCGCGGGCATGTCGACCGGCGCCCCGCCGGACGCGTTCAACGCGCGCGGCCAGGACTGGGGCCTGCCGCCCTGGCGCCCGGACCGCCTCGCCGAGTCCGGATACGCCCCCTACCGCGCCCTCCTGCGCGGACTGCTCCGGCACGCGGGCGCGATCCGCATCGACCACGTAATGGGCCTCTTCCGGCTCTGGTGGGTACCGGAGGGCCGCGCACCCACCGAGGGAACATATGTCCAGTACGACGCCGAAGCGATGCTCGCCGTCCTCACCCTGGAGGCGCACCGCGCGGGCGCCCTCGTCATCGGCGAGGATCTGGGCACCGTGGAACCCGGCGTTCGCGAGACCCTCCAGCGCCGCGGCGTGCTCGGCACCTCCGTGCTCTGGTTCGAGCGGGACTGGGCGGGCACGGGACGGCCGCTGCCGCCCGAGCGCTGGCGCGCGGACTGCCTGGCCACCGCCACCACGCACGACCTGCCCTCCACCGCCGCCCGCATCACCGGCGAGCACGTGCACCTGCGCGACCGGCTCGGCCTGCTGACCCGCCCGGCGGCCGTGGAGCAGGGCGAGGCCGCCGCCGACGTCTCGGAGTGGCTCGCGCTGCTCTCCCGGCTCGGGATGCTGCCCGGTGGCGGGGGATACGAACAGGAGGAGATCCGCGCCGTCCACCGCTTCCTGCTCGCCACGCCTGCCCGCATGATCGGCATCTGGCTGCCGGACGCGGTGGGCGACCGCCGACCGCAGAACCTCCCCGGCACCTGGGACCAGTACCCCAATTGGCGGCTGCCGATCGCCGACGCCGAGGGTCGCCCCGTCACCCTGGAGGAACTCGCCGCCTCACCGCGCCTGCACGCGTTCATGGAGGTGTTCCGCACCCGCCCGGAGCCCCGTACGGCACCCCCGGGCGCGCGGCCGCTTTAGCAGTTCGCTACGTTGGCACCGTGGACAAGAAGAACGCTCTGCGCGCCGGCGCCCTGGCTTCCGGTACGACGCTGATGATGCTGCTCATGTCGTCCCCCGCGCTCGCGCTCACGCCCGACGACGGTGACGACCCGGGTCCCGGCCTGAGCGTGATCGAGACGCTCGGCCTCTATGTCGTGGCGCCCATCGTGCTGTTCCTGGTGATCGCGGGCCTGGTCATGGTCGGTGACAAGACCCGCAAGCAGGAGAAGCAGGGCTGACGCCACCGCTTCGTGATCTGAGCTTTCCGTAGGGGCTCTTCATCGGCGTACGCATGCGCATTCGTGCGCGTACGCCGGTGAGGAGCCCCTACGTATGTCATGGCCCCCGTATCTGTCTATGCGCGTCACGGCCGATCGGCCGTCAGATAGCGCTGCACCGTCGGCCCGAGCCAGTCCGCCATCTCCTCGCCCGACAGCGCGACCGCGGCCGGAAACCGCAGTACGTAGCGGGTCAGCGCCATCCCGAGGATCTGTGCGGCGCAGAGCCCGGCCCGCCGCGGGGCGTCGGCGGGGTCGGGGCAGACGCGGCGCGCGACCGGCAGCAGTTGGTCCCTGAAGACGCCCCGCATGCGTTCGGCGCCCGCGGTGTTCGTGATCCCGACGCGGAGCATCGCGGTCAGCACCTCGTCCTGCTCCCAGACGCCGACGAAGTGGGCCACCAGGGCGCGCCCGATGTCCTCGCGCGCCACCGCGGTGAGATCGGGCAGGCGCAGATCGATGGCGCAGGCCGCGGCGAACAGGCCCTCCTTGCTGCCGTAGTAGCGCATCACCATCGACGGATCGATCCGCGCGTCCCCGGCGATGGCGCGGATGGTGGCCTTCTCGTAGCCGTCGGCGGCGAACCGCTCGCGGGCCGCCGAGAGGATCGCGCCACGGGTCGCGTCGGAGCGCCGGGACACGGCAGGCCTCCCCGCCCCGGGCGCTGGATCCGGTGCGCTTTCGTTCATGCCAACAAACGTAGGCCAACGGACGTTGACAGTCCATGGCGGCGGCTCTACATTGGCCAACAAGCGTTGACCAACGGATGTTGGCACTAGGAGGCCGCCATGAACGGAACCCGCGAAACGCAGGACGCCACCGGCACCGCGAACCCCGCCGTCATCGTCGTCGGCGCCGGCCCCACCGGGCTGCTGCTCGCCGGGGACCTGGCCGCGGCCGGTGTCCCCGTCACCCTGCTCGAAAGGCGGCCGCACGGGATCAGCAACCTCTCGCGCGCCCTGGTGCTGCACGCCCGCACCCTCGAACAGCTCGACGCGCGCGGCCTCGCCGACGACCTCGAAGCCATGGGGCAGCCCCTGGACCGCCTGCGCCTCTTCGCCCGCCTGGAGGTCGGCCTCGACAAGCTGCCCTCGCGCTACAACCACCTCCTGGTCCTGCCGCAGTACGAGGTGGAGCGGGTCCTCGAACGCCGGGCGGTCGAGGCGGGCGTCGACTTCCGGTACGAGAGCGAGGTCACCGGGCTCACTCAGGACGCGGACGGCGTGACGCTCGAAGTCCGCGGCCCCGGCGGCGGGACGGGCACGCTGCGCGCCGCGTACGTCGTCGGCGCCGACGGGCTGCACAGCCCGGTCCGCAAGGCCATCGGCCTGCCCTTCCCCGGCAGGTCCGCCATCCGCTCGGTCGTGCTCGCCGACGTGAAGCTCGCCGAGAAGCCCGCCTCGGTCCTCACGGTGAACGCCGCCGGTGACGCCTTCGCCTTCATCGCGCCCTTCGCCGACGGCTATTACCGCGTCATCGGCTGGAACCGCGCCCACGACGTACCGGACAGCGAGCCCCTCGACCTCGAAGAGGTCAAGGAGATCACCCGGCTCGCGCTCGGCCGCGACTACGGCATGCACGACGCCCGCTGGATGTCCCGCTTCCACAGCGACGAGCGCCAGGCGCCCACGTACCGGGTCGGCCGGGTCTTCCTCGCCGGGGACGCCGCGCACGTCCACACCCCGGCGGGCGGGCAGGGTATGAACACCGGTCTCCAGGACGCCGTGAACCTGAGCTGGAAGCTGGCCGCGGTGATCGACGGCCGGTCGCCGGAGGGCCTGTTGGACACCTATCAGTCCGAGCGGCACCCCATCGGCAAGGCGGTCCTGCGCAGCAGCGGCGGGATCGTGCGGCTCGCGATGGTCAAGCGTCCCTGGTCGCGCGCGGCCCGCGCCGTCCTCGCGTCCTTCGTCAACGCCGTCTCGCCGATCCGTGACAAGGGGATCGGCCAGATCACCGGGATCGGTTACGCCTACCCCGCCCCGAAGGGCTCTCACCGCGCGGCCGGGCGCCGGGCTCCGGACATCACGCTCAAGGAGGGGCGGCTGTACGAGGCGCTGCGCGAGGGCGAGTTCGTGCTGATCGCTCCGGCGGGCGCGCAGTACGACGCCGCCGGCGTGGCGGGGCGTGCCGTCGTGACGCACTGGGCGAGCGACCGGCGTACGACCGTCCTCGTCCGCCCCGACGGGTACGTGGCGTGGGCGGCGGAAGAGGCGGACGCGGGGGCGGTGCGGGCGGCGCTGGGGGAGTGGGGTGCGGCGTAACCTTTCAGATCTTCTTCAAAGAAACCTCGAAAAGATTCGATGGACCTGATGGGTGTGGGGGTGTCACTGTAGTCCCGCAGCCAACCAAGAGATCAGCGAGACCAGATCAAGTGGTCAGCGAGACCAGATCCCCGCCGGGTGGTGCCCACCCTCGGCGGGGTTCGTGTTTTCCCGGAGCGACCGGGAGAGAGGCAAGGGATATCAGTGACTGTCCTGGACCGGACGACACCCATCCGCACCGAGCCGGCCCCCGGGGCGGCGGGGAAGGCGCAGCGGGCCGCGGGCCCCATCGGCGCCGGTCTCGCCCTCGCGGCGCTCGCCACGGTCGTCTGGTCGGGCAGCTTCGTCACCTCGCGCGCCCTGGCCGACAGCGTGCCGCCCGTTCAGCACGCGTTCTGGCGGTGGATCATCGCGATCGTGGCGGTGGCGCCGTTCGCGGCGCGGCAGGCGTGGCGGCAGCGGGCGGTGCTCCGGGCGCACATCCGCTTCCTGCTCCTGGCCTCCCTCCTCGGCGTCACCATCTACAACACCCTGGTCAACCAGGCCGGCGTCACCACCACCGCGGGCAACATGGGCATGATCATGGCGGCGTCACCGGTCCTGATGGCGGTGTACGAACGCCTCGGCGGCACCAAGCTCGGCGTGCGCCGGGTGACGGGCATGCTGATCGCCTGCGCGGGCGTCCTCGTCCTGGTGTCCGGGGGGTCGCTCTCCATGGACTTTGCGGCGGGTGACCTGTGGGTGATCGCGGGGGCCGTCTCCTTCGGCTCGTACAGCGCGCTGCTCAAGCGCAAGCCCGCCGAGATCGGCGGACTGCCGTTCCTCTTCGCGACGTTCGTGCTCGGCGCGCTGATGCTGCTTCCGGTGTTCGTGGCGAGCTTCGTGCTCCAGGGCGGTTTCGAGGTCACCGCCGGGACGGTCTCCCCGCTCCTGTACGTCGGTGTCGTCTCGTCCGCGATCGCCTTCTTCGCCTGGAACAAGGCGATCTCGATCATCGGCGCCGCCCGCGCCGGGGTCATCTACTACCTCCAGCCGGTGTGCGTCGCCCTGCTCTCCTTCGTGGTGCTCGGCGAGGCGATGGGATGGCTCCAGGTGATGTGCATGGGGCTGATCCTGGGCGGGGTCGTGCTCGGCGCGGCGCGCGCGAAGTAGGGGGAGCAAGTGGCGCGGGCCGTGGGATCACCGCTTCTGACCAGTCGGTACGTTGGCTCCATGAGCGAGTGGGACATCAAGAAGCTCCAGATCCTGCGTACGTTGAGCGAGCGGGGCACGGTCACCGCGGCGGCGCGGGCCTTGCAGATGACGCCGTCCGCGGTGTCGCAGCAGCTGTCCAACCTCGCGAAGCAGCTGGGGGTGCCGCTGCTGGAGGCGCACGGGCGGCGGGTGCGGCTCACGGACGCGGCGCATCTCGTCCTGCGGCACGCGGAGGCCGTCTTCGCCCAACTGGAGCAGGCGGACGCGGAGTTGGCGGCGTATGCGCAGGGCGAGGCGGGGGAGGTGCGGGTCGGGGCCTTCTCGACCGCGGTGCCCGCGCTGGTGGTCCCCGCGGTGCGGGAGCTGCGGGCGGCGGCGCCGGGGATCTCGGTGCGGGTCCGTGAGGTGGAGGCGGCGGAGGCGTACGAGCTCCTTGCCGCGGGGGAGGTGGACGTGGCGCTCTCCCTCGCGGTGACGGCACCGGCCGCGGCGGACGCGGACACGCGCTTCACGCGGGAGTCGCTCCTCGCCGATCCACTGGACGTGGCGCTTGCCGGGGAGCATCCGCTGGCGGCGGTCGAAGGGCTGCGCCTCGCCGATCTGGCCGGGGAGCCGTGGATCTTCGGGGGCAGCGGTCCCTGGTCGGAGATCACGCGGGCGGCGTGCGAGGGGGCCGGGTTCACGCCCGAGCAGGCGCATTCCGCCGCCGGCTGGACGGCGATCCTCGCGATGGTGGAGGCGGGGATGGGGGTGGCCCTGGTCCCGCGGATGGCGGCGGGACGGCGTGACGGGGTGGTGATGCGGGAACTCTCCGCGGACCGCCCCCGCCGCCACGTGGTGGCAGCGGTCCGCCGCGGGGCCGCCGGGGGCGCGGCGGTCAGCAGGGTCTTGTCGGCGTTGCGCTCCGCGGTGCCTGCGCGGGGGGCGGAGCCGGAGTAGGCCGGTTTCCGCCGCCCGCCGCGTCGTGGCTGGTCGCGCGGTTCCCCGCGCCCCTGAGGGGGCGCCCCGTAGGGGCGCGGGGAACTGCGCGAGCAACCAGGGTCAAGCCGCGCCAGAAAACAGAGAAGCAGCCCGGGCCGGAGGCCGAATGCCCCCGGCCGCGGAGAGCAAGGCTGCCCCGCCCCGCAGAGCTACGCGTCCGCCTGCTGGGCCCGCAGGGCTCGTTCCACGCCCGCGCGGGACTCCGTGATCAGGCGGCGCAGGGCTGCCGAGGGGGATGCCGAGGCCAGCCAGGCGTCCGTGGCGTCCAGGGTCGCCTGTGACACCTGGAGCGCGGGGTAGAGGCCCACCGCGATCTGCTGCGCCATCTCGTGCGAGCGGGAGTCCCACGCCCCCTTGACCGCCGCGAAGAACTTCTCCGTGTACGGGGCGAGAAGCTCGCGCTGGTCCGTCTGGACGAACCCGGAGATCACGGACTCCTGGATCGCGTTCGGCAGCTTGTCGGATTCGACGACGGACGCCCAGGCCTCCGCCTTCGCCTCCGGCGTGGGCCGCGCCGCCCGCGCCGCGGCGGCGTGCCGCTCGCCCGCGGCCGTCTTGTCGCGGTCGAGTTCCGCCGCGATCCCGGCCTCGTCAAGGCGCCCCTTCGCCGCGAGCCGGTGCACGAAGGCCCAGCGCAGCTCCGTGTCCACCGCGAGCCCCGCGATCGACTGCTTGCCGGACACCAGCTCCTCCAGGAGCGTCAGCTGCTCCTCGGTACGCGCCGTCGACGCGAACGCCCGCGCCCACGCCAGCTGGTGGTCACTGCCCGCCTCCGCCGCCCGCAGATGCGAGAGCGTCGCCTCGGTCCAGCCCGCGAGCGCCTCCTCGCGCCCGGCCGGGGCCGCGTACAGGTCCAGCGCCAGCTTCACCTGGCGGTGCAGCGACTGGACGACCCCGATGTCCGACTCCTTGCCGATGCCGGACAGGACGAGGGAGAGGTACTCCCGCGTGGGGAGTTCCGCGTCCCGCGTCATGTCCCACGCCGACGCCCACGAAAGCGCCCGCGGCAGCGACGCCTCGAAGTCACCGATGTGCTCCGTGACGAACGCCAGCGACTCCGCGTCCAGACGCACCTTCGCGTACGAGAGGTCGTCGTCGTTGAGGAGGATCACCGCCGGGCGCTCCCGGCCCACCAGCTCGTCCACCGACGTCAGTTCGCCGTCCACGTCGAGCTCCACGCGGTCCGTGCGCAGCAGCTTGCCGCTCTCGTCGTCGAGGTCGTACAGGCCGATCGCGATCCGGTGGGGCCGCAGCGTCGGCTCGCCCTTCGCGCCCGCGGGCAGCGCCGGGGCTTCCTGCTTCACCGCGAACGACGTGATCCTGCCGGACGTGTCGACGTCCACCACCGGGCGCAGGACGTTGATCCCGGCCGTTTCCAGCCACTTCTTCGACCAGGTCTTGAGGTCGCGCCCGCTGGTCTCCTCAAGCGCGCCGAGCAGATCGGAGAGGCGCGTGTTCCCGAACGCGTGCGCCTTGAAGTACGCCTGCACGCCCCGGAAGAACTCGTCGTCGCCGACGTACGCCACGAGCTGCTTCAGGACGCTCGCGCCCTTCGCGTACGTGATGCCGTCGAAGTTGACCAGAACGTCGTCGAGGTCCTGGATGTCCGCCATGATCGGGTGCGTGGAGGGCAGCTGGTCCTGGCGGTACGCCCACGTCTTCATGGAGTTGGCGAACGTCGTCCAGGAGTGCGGCCAGCGCGAGTTCTCCGCGTACGCCTGGCAGGCGATGGAGGTGTACGTGGCGAACGACTCGTTCAGCCAGAGGTCGTTCCACCACTCCATCGTCACCAGGTCGCCGAACCACATGTGGGCCAGCTCGTGGAGGATGGTTTCGGCGCGCGTCTCGTACGCCGCGTCCGTCACCTTCGAACGGAACACGTACTGGTCGCGGATGGTCACCGCGCCCGCGTTCTCCATCGCGCCCGCGTTGAACTCCGGCACGAAGAGCTGGTCGTACTTGGCGAACGGGTACGCGTAGTCGAACTTCTCCTGGAACCACTCGAAGCCCTGCCGCGTGACCTCGAAGATCGCGTCCGAGTCCAGAAACTCCGCGAGCGAGGGCCGGCAGTAGATACCGAGCGGAACCGACTGGCCGCCAGGACCCTCGTACGAGCTGTGGACCGAGTGATACGGACCGACGACGAGCGCCGTGATGTACGTCGAGATGCGCGGCGTGGGCTCGAAGACCCAGACGTCACCGCTGGGCTCCGGGGTCGGCGAATTCGAGATGACCGTCCAGCCGGACGGTGCCTTCACGGTGAACTGGAACGTCGCCTTGAGATCGGGCTGCTCGAACGAGGCGAAGACGCGCCGCGCGTCGGGAACCTCGAACTGCGTGTAGAGGTAGGCCTGTTCGTCGACCGGGTCGACGAAACGGTGCAGCCCCTCACCCGTATTGGTGTAGTCGCAGTCGGCGACCACCTTCAGCTCGTTGGGCCCCGCCTCCAGGTGCTTGAGCGCGATGCGCGAGTCACGGAAGACGGCGGCCACGTCCAGCGAGTGGCCGTTCAGGACGGCCTCGTGGACCGCCGGGGCGACCAGGTCGATGAACGTCTCGGCGCCCGCCTCCGCGGAATCGAAGCGCACCGTGGTCACCGAACGGTAGGTGCCGCCCTCCTGTGCGCCGGAGAGGTCGAGATCGATCTCGTACGAGTCAACGGTGAGCAGCTTCGCGCGCTGCTGCGCCTCTTCGCGGGTCAGATTGGTGCCGGGCACGCGGTCATCTCCTCGGGTACGACTTGTGGCGTTTCCGGCCATCCTTCCACGTGGGTACGCGGACGTGGCCAGGCATGGTCCGACGGCCGCCACGCGGCATTGTTAGCGGGCTGCCGTGCCACTAGCATCCGCGCGTCGACTCACGCCCCGGGGGGAGCGTCCATGGGACTCCGACGGTCACCGCGATTACCGGGAGCACCTCGATCACCGCGCAGACGCAGAGCGCGCCGATCATGCGGCGCGGGGTGCGCCTCGTGATCGACGTACTCGTCGTGGGAGCCGGGATCGGCGGGCTCACCACCGCGCTCAGCCTGCACGCGGCGGGCATCGGGGTGCGGGTCGTGGACGCGGCGGACGCGCTGCGGCCGGTCGGGGTCGGCATCAACCTCCTCCCGCACGCCGTACGCGAGTTGACGGCCCTCGGCCTCGGCGCCGAACTGGCCGCCACGGCGGTGCCGACGGCCGGGATCCTGCACTTCGACCGGCACGGAAACCACATCTGGGGCGAGCCGCTCGGCCTTGACCGCGGCCACCACTGGCCGCAGTACTCCCTGCACCGCGGGGCGCTTCAGCTGATCCTCCTCGACGCGGTGCGCGACCGCCTCGGCGAGCGTGCTGTCCAGACCGGTACGGCGTTCGTGCGGTACGCCGAGCCGGAGGGGTCGGGGGCGCTGCGGGTGACGCTGCGGGACGTGGCCCGCGGGCGGGAGTTCACGGTGCCGGTGCGGGCCCTGGTCGGGGCCGACGGCCTGTACTCGGCGGTGCGGGCCTGCCTGCATCCCGGCGAGGGGCCGCCGCTGTGGAACGGCGTCCGGATGTGGCGGGGCGTCACCGAGTGGGATCCCGTGCTCGGCGGCCGGACGATGGTGATCGCGGGCAGCAACGCGACCACGAAGCTCGTCGTCTACCCGATCTCGCGGGAGGCGGAGACGCGGGGGCGCGCGCTGCTCAACTGGGTGGCGGAGGTGCGGTTTCCGCGGCATCACCACGGGGCGCCCGGGCCGGTGGACTGGAACCGTTCGGGGCGCCTCTCCGACGTCCTGCCGCACTTTTCCGGGTGGCGGATCGGGGATCTGGACGTGCCCGCGCTGCTTGCCGCGACGGGGTCGACGGGGCGGATCCTGGAGTACCCGATGGTGGACCGGGATCCGCTGCCCTGGTGGGGGCGCGGGGCCGTCACCCTCCTCGGCGACGCGGCCCATCCCATGTACCCCGTGGGGTCCAGCGGGGGTTCCGAGGCGGTGCTCGACGCCCGGGCGCTCGCCGGGTGCATGGCCCTTGCCGGGCTGGACCGGGTGGGCGGGATGCGGGCCTATGAGGCGCAGCGGTGGGGCCCCGCCAATGCCGTGGCGCTCGCCAACCGGGCGATGCCGGTGGACGAGATCCTGCGGACGGTCGCGGAGAGGGCTCCGGAGGGGTTCGCGCGGGTGGAGGACGTGTTGACGGGGGAGGAGCTGGCGGGGTTGGGGGAGGGGTACCGGCGGATGCGGGGGGCTTGGTAGGAGTGACTTTTCCCCAACTCCGCCCCAGGCCCCGTACAAGATGTCCTCGAAAGCCGGACGGGCGGAGAGATTCAGCCCGTCCGGCGTTTGAGGACGAACTCGGCGGAGCCGGTGATGACGTCCACCAAGGCCCCCGCGCCGAGCGGGTTCGCGGGAAGGGGCGGGGTTGGGGAAATTGAACGTCCGAAATGCGCCAGCCACGCCCCACCCGCACGCGCGAAGCTCGGCACATGAACGCAACGACGACCCCGGCCACCACCTATACCCCCCGCCCCATCCACCCCACCACCCTCAAGCAACTCCGCATCACCGACGACGCAGCCCGCCCCTGCGCCCCCTACACGGACACGGAAGGCGGCGACCCCCTCCGCTGCTGCCTGCGCCCCATCGCCCCCGGCGAACGCGTCGCCCTGGTCGCGTACGCCCCCCTGCGCCGCTGGGCGGCGGAAACCGGCGCCACCCCCGGCGCCTACGACGAGCAGGGCCCGGTCTTCATCCACGCGGACGACTGCGAGGGCCCGGCGGCCGAGGACACCGGGGAGTACCCCTTCGCCCGCCCCGGAGCCCTGCGCACCCTGCGCCGCTACAACGCCGAAGGCCACATCATCGGCGGCCGCCTCCTGGAGATCCCGGACCCGGCGACGGAAGGCTTCGACGCCGCCTTCGCGGAAGCCTTCGCCGACCCGGAGGTCGCACTCGTGCACGTGAGGGCGGTCGAATACGGCTGCTTCCACTTCGAGGTCCGCCGGCCCGACTAGGCCCGTCTAGGCCCGTCTAGGCCCGTCTAGGCCCGCCGGCCCTAGGCAATCGCCCCCACCGCCCGCGCGAACGCCCGCACCCGCTCCGTACCCGCGTCCCTGCGCCACACCATCCCGAGCACCGAATCCGGCACCCCCTCCACCGGCACGAACGTCACGTCACGCCTCCCGTGGTACTCCGCGGTCGGACGGCACAGCAGCATCGCCCCGCGGTCGGCCGCGACCAGGGTCAGGCCCTCCTGGAGGGTGCGCACCTCGGGGGCGGGCGCGGTCGAGGGAGCCTGTGCCGCGCGCCAGTACGCCGGTGCAGGCGCCGTCGCGGAGATCAGCGGAACCCCGGCCAGTTCGTCGGCCCGCAGCGAGCCCCGGCCCGCGAAGGGATGGCGTACCGACACCGCGACCGTCTGCTGCTGGCGGGAGAAGAGCGGGCCGAGCACCAGGTCCGGCTCCTCGACCGGCAGCAGCACGATCGCCGTGTCCACCTCCCCGTGCCGCACCGCCCCGAAGGGGTCGGCGAACGGGATCTCCACGATCTCCGTCACACAGCCCGGATGCCGCTCCTGGAAGTCGGCGATCGCCCGCATCAGACGCGCGTCCGCCGTCCCCTGGAAGCCGATCCGCAGCCGCCCCGTGACCCCGCGCGCCGACTCCCGTGCCGCGTCCACCGTGGCGCTCAACGTCTCGTACGCCGGGCGCAGTTCGGCCAGGAACCGCTCGCCCGCCGGAGTCAGCCGCACCCGCCGGCTCGACCGCTCCACGAGCCGCGTGCCGATCCGCCGCTCCAGGTCCCGCAGGAGCTGGCTGACGCGGCTCTGCGAGACGTAGAGCCGCTCGCCCGCCCGGCCGAAGTGCAGCTCGTCGGCGAGCGCCATGAAGCACTCCAGCTCCCGTATCTCCAGCATCGCCAACCCCCGCGTCCCCCGCGCCATCCATGAGCCTCGCTCATTCAAGGATGAGATCTTCGCCGTTGTTCCCGGTGTGCGTCCGGCGAAGGCTTGGCCTCATGAAAGCCACCCGGGACAGCCGCCCCGAACTCGCGGAGCCGCAGCGCTCCCTGCCCCTGTCCGTCCTCGCCGTCGCCGCCGCCACCTTCTCCGTCGTCACCACGGAAATGCTCCCGGTCGGCCTGCTCACCTCCCTCTCCGCCGGGCTCGGCGTGTCCGACGGCACCGCGGGCCTGGCCGTCACGCTCCCCGGCGTCGTCGCGGCGCTCGCCGCGCTGCTGCTTCCCGTCGCCGTGCGGCGCGCGGACCGCCGGACGGTGCTGTGCGCGCTGCTGGTCCTGCTCGCCGCCGCCAACCTCGGCTCCGCGCTCGCGCCCGCCTTCGGAGTGCTGCTCGCCGCGCGGGTCCTGGTCGGGGGCTGCATCGGGGGCGTGTGGGCGATCGCGGCCGGGCTCGGCGTACGGCTCGTGCGCGAACAGTCCGCGGGGCGGGCCACCACGGTGATCTTCAGCGGGATCGCGGTGGCGTCCGTGCTCGGTGTCCCCGCCGGTACGTTCCTCGGCGAACTCGCGGGCTGGCGCTGGGCGTTCGCCGCCATGGGGGTGTTCGCGCTCGCGGTCGCCGGACTGCTCGCGGCGGCCCTTCCGCCGCTGCCCGCGTCGGCGGCGGTACGGATCGGCACCTTCCCCGGGCTGCTGCGGAACGCGCGGCTGCGGGCGGGACTGCTCGTGGTGCTGCTCCTGGTCACCGGGCACTTCGCCGCCTACACCTACGTC
>NZ_JBNNJZ010000213.1:0-13138 GCF_050270335.1 Streptomyces sp. NPDC059900 | reverse complement strand
GGCTCTTCGCCGGGCCGCTGGACGGACACCGCCTGATCGGCCGCGCCCGGGGCGACGGCAGCGCGCAGTGGCTCAACTTCCGCACGCTGACCAACCGCACGTGGCGGCGCGGCAACGTCGTCCTGCTCGGCGACGCCGCCCACACCACGCACTACTCGATCGGCGCGGGCACGACGCTCGCCCTGGAGGACGCGATCGCCCTCGCGGACGCGCTGCGCGGGAGTCCGGACGAGGAACCGGAACTTGGCCCCGCTCTCGCGAAGTACGAGCGGGAGCGCAGATCCGCGCTCCTCTCCGTCCAGAGCGCGGCCCGCTACAGCGCCCAGTGGTACGAGAACCTGCCGCGCTACATCGGCCTCGAACCGGCGCAGATGTTCGCGCTGCTCGGCCAGCGCCACTCACCGCTCCTGCCGCACGTTCCGCCGCAGCTGTACTACCGCATCGACCGCGCGGCCGAGCAGTTGGAGCCGCTGCGCAAGATGAAGCGCTGGCTGGGCCCGAGGGTGGCGCGGACGCTGCACGGGCGTCAGGCGTAAGGGCCGGGCGGGGCGGAGGCGAGGAGCCGGTCCACGGCGCGGCCGAACATCCGGCGCCCCGCGGCGGCGAGTACGCCGTCCAGGAACCGCGGCAGGAACCGCACGCTCAGGTCCTCGCGCCAGACGACCGCCGACCCGGACTCCGCCCTGCGGGACACCTCGATCTCGGCCCAGCCCGTCACCAACGACCCCCGCTTCTCCAGACGGCACACGCCCCCGTCGTCCGCGGCCGGGTGCCACGTCACGACCTCCATGACGTCGTCGAAACCGACGGGGCCGATCCCGCTGCGGGCGACGAACACCGTGCCCTCGCCGCCGGGCGGCGGCGTGCGGACGTACACCCGGGTCAGCGGGACCACGTCGGCATGCCGTTCCCAGGTGGTGAGCCGGCGCCAGGCCTCGGCGGCGGGCAGGGACGATGTGCGGTCGATCCGGAAGAGAGCCACACGGCGATCCTGCCAGGCTCCGGCCCGGAAACCCGCGGGCCGGGCTCCTTGCGGCGGAGATCTGTGAGAAGCCTTTCTAGGGCCGGTAGATCCGGCCGGGCTCCGCCTTGCCCGGTGCCAGCAGCTGCGGGACCGTCACGAAGACGTAGCCGCGCTTCTTCAGCTCGTCGATGATGCCCGGCACCGCGGGCACCGTCCCCTTGTATATGTCGTGCAGCAGGATGATGCCGTCCCGCTTCGTCTGGTCGACGACACGCTTCTGGATCAGGGCGGAGTCGTTGGTCGTGTAGTCCTTGGCGGTCACGCTCCACAGGACCTCCGAGAGACCCTCCTCGCGCGAGATCTTGTTGACGTCGGGGTTGGTGCGGCCCTGCGGCGGGCGCATCAGCGTCGGCTTGTGGCCGGTCAGCTTCTCTATCGCCTCGTCGGTCCTGCGCAGTTCCTCGCGCGCCTCGTCCGGCGTGATGTCGGTGAGGATCTTGTGCGACCAGGTGTGGCTCGCCACCTCGTGCCCCTCGGCCTCCATACGCTTGACGAGTTCGGGGTGCTTGGCGATGTGGTTCTTGCCGAGCAGGAAGAAGGTGGCGGGCACCTTCTCCTCCTTGAGGATGTCGAGCAGCCGGGGCGAGTTCTCGCTCGGTCCCGCGTCGAACGTCAGGGCCACGCACTTGGCCGTGCGGCAGTCGACCGTACCGAGCTTCGCCTGGTTCTTGACGCTCACGGATGCCGCGTCCTTGCGGACGGCGCTGGGTGCCGTGGTGTCCACCTTGGTGCATCCCGTCAGCGCGACGGCCATGGCCGCGGAGGCCATGGCCGTCAATGAGGTGGCTCGACGGAACCTCTTGACAGTTCTGTTCATCTTGCTTCGTGCAGCGGACATGCGAGCACTATACATAGCGAGTATACGCAACATGTATACCCGCCATGCATAGGGCGCTCGCCGGACCCGTCCGCCGGAGGTGTGCCGGTTCTAGCGGTCGCCCGCCGGGCCGCTGACCAGGCCGCTCATCCAGGCCTCGACCGCCGACGCCTCGCGCGGCAGGCCCGCCGACAGGTTCTCGTTGCCGTCGGCCGTGACGAGGATGTCGTCCTCGATGCGGACCCCGATGCCCCGGTACTCCCCGGGCACGGTGAGGTCGTCCGGCTGGAAGTACAGGCCGGGTTCGACGGTGAGCACCATGCCCTCTTCGAGTACGCCGCCCACGTACTCCTCGGTGCGCGCCCGGGCGCAGTCGTGGACGTCGAGGCCGAGCATGTGGCCGGTGCCCGCCATGGTGAAGCGCCGCTGGAGGGCGAGTTCGAAGACGCGCTCCGGATCACCGTCCAGAAGGCCCCACTCGACGAGCTTGTGCGCGAGGTGGCGCTGCGCGGCGTCGTGGAAGTCTCGGTACGCGGCGCCCGGCTTCACGGCGGCGATGCCCGCTTCCTGTGCCTCGTACACCGCGTCGTAGATCTTGCGCTGCAACGGGGAGAAGGTGCCGTCGACGGGGAGTGTGCGCGTGACGTCGGCGGTGTAGAGGGTGTGGGTCTCCACGCCCGCGTCCAGGAGCAGGAGTTCGCCGGGGCGCACCGGGCCGTCGTTCTCCTGCCAGTGCATGATCGTGGCGTGCTCGCCCGCCGCGCAGATCGAGCCGTACCCGATGTGGTTGCCCTCCAGGCGGGCGCGGCGGAAGAAGGTGCCCTCGATCCAGCGTTCCGACGTGGCGACGGCGGTGCTCAACTCCTTTACGATATCGGTGAATCCACGGACCGTGGAGTCCACTGCCTTGCGCAGCTCGCCGATCTCCCAGGCGTCCTTGACCAGGCGCAGGCCCGAGAGTGCCTCCTCCAGTTCCTCGTCGCGCTCCTCGTCGGTCGCCACGGCCGCTTCGAGTTCGGGGTCGTGGCCGCGCACGATACGGGTCGGTACGCCGGGCGCGGCGGCGAGTTCGGCCGGGGCGTCGCGCACGTCGCGGCAGGGCAGGCCGAAGAGCAGCTCGGACTCGGCGAGGCTGCGCCTGCGGCCCATCCACAGCTCGGCCGTCATGCCGGTCCAGAACTCGTCGCTGTCCCGGCTGTCGCGGGGGAGTTGGTAGAGGTGCGCGTCATGGCCGCCCGCGTCCCCGGCGCGCGGTTCGAGGACCAGCGCGCAGTCCCTCGCCCGGTCGCCGGTCATGTGGACGTAGGCGGAGTACGGGCGGAAGGGGTAATGGTCGTCGTTCGAGCGGACCTTGAGCTTGCCCGAGGGGATCACCAGGCGCTCGCCCGGGAACAGCGCGGACAGGGCGGCGCGGCGGCGCGCTGCGTGCGGGGCCTGTTCGGCCGGGCGCAGGTCGCGCTGCTCGGTGTCGGCCCAGCCCGTCCTCATCAGGGCGGACAGTTCGCCGGAGATCTCGGGGTACAGCGCGTTCTTGCGCGCCTTGGACTTGGCCATGGGGTTCACCTTTTCTGCCCCGTTCCGGGGCTTCGCGGCGCAGTGGTGCGGGCGGTTCCGTCAGCGTAGAGACCCTTGGCCGGTAAGGGAACATGTGACATAGTACTGGCGTGACAAAGCAGCTGACCTGCGATGTTGTGGTAGTCGGCGCCGGGATGGTGGGCGCCGCATGTGCCTTGTACGCGGCGCGGGCCGGACTCCGTGTCGTCCTGGTGGACCGCGGTCCGGTGGCCGGCGGCACGACCGGATCCGGTGAGGGCAACCTCCTGGTCTCCGACAAGGAGCCGGGCCCGGAGCTCGAACTCGCCCTGCTTTCGGCTCGGTTGTGGGACGGCCTCGCCGCCGGACCGGGCGTGGGCGCGAGCATCGAGTACGAGGCCAAGGGCGGCGTGGTCGTGGCGTCCTGCGGTACAGGGCTCGCGGCGCTGGAGGAGTTCGCCGCAGGGCAGCGCGAAGCCGGGGTGGACGCGCGGGCCGTCACGCCCGCCGAGCTGCGCGAACTTGAGCCGCACCTCGCTCCCGGCACGGCGGGCGGCGTCTTCTACCCGCAGGACTCCCAGGTGATGCCGTCGCTGGCAGCAGCTCAACTGGTGCGTCTGGCGCGAGACTTGGGAGCCGAGCTGAGTACGGGAAGAACCGTCACCGCCGTGCTGCGGACGGCGGGCGGTGAGGTGCGCGGCGTCCGTACCGACCGGGGCGACATCCACGCACCGTACGTCGTGAACGCGGCGGGCACCTGGGGCGGTGATCTTGCCGCCCTCGCGGGAGTGCGGCTGCCCGTGCTGCCGCGGCGCGGCTTCGTCCTCGTCACCGAGCCGTTGCCGCGGATGGTCCGGCACAAGGTGTACGCCGCCGACTATGTGGCCGACGTGGCGAGCGGGTCTGCCGCCCTCCAGACGTCGCCGGTGGTCGAGGGCACGGCCGCGGGGCCGATCCTGATCGGGGCGAGCCGCGAGCGGGTCGGCTTCGACCGCTCCTTCTCCCTGCCGGTCATGCGGGCCCTCGCGGCGGGGGCGACGCGGCTCTTCCCGTTCCTGGCGGACGTCCGCGCGATGCGCGCCTACGTGGGCTTCCGCCCCTATATGCCGGACCACCTGCCCGCCATCGGGCCCGACCCCCGGGTGCCGGGGCTGTTCCACGCCTGCGGCCACGAGGGCGCGGGGATCGGACTGGCGGCGGGCACAGGGCACTTGATCGCCCAAGTCATGACCGGGCAGGCGCCGGACCTGGACCTCGCGCCCTTCCGCCCCGACCGTTTCGCGGACAGCCCCACCGAGGAGGCGTCATGACCAAGCGCACCCCCCTGCACCTGACCCGCGCCCGCCCCGGCCCCGCGCACACCGTCACGTTCGACGGCCGCGAGATCCCCGCCCTGCCGGGACAGACGGTGGCCGCCGCACTCTGGTCGGCGGGCATCAAGTCCTGGCGCACCACCCGGCGACAGGGAGAACCGCGGGGCGTCTTCTGCGGCATCGGGGTCTGCTTCGACTGCCTGGTGGAGGTCAACGGCCGCCCCAACCAACGGGCTTGCCTGACACCGGCGGCGCCCGGCGACGAGATCCGGACGCAGGACGGCGACGGCCACGGTGGGGTCAGGGCGGGGGAGCCGCAATGAACCCCGCGCGCACGCTCGCCGTGATCGGCGCGGGCCCCGCGGGCCTTGCCGCGGCACTTGCCGCCGCCCTGCGCGGTGTACGGGTGGTGTTGCTCGACTCGGCAGGACAGGCGGGCGGCCAGTTCTACCGCCAGCCGGCCGGGGCGCTCGGCGCGCGGCACCCGAAGGCGCTGCACCACCAGTGGCGGACGTGGGAGCGACTGCGGGACGGCCTCGCGGAACAGGTATCGGCGGGCCGTGTGCGGCACTTGACGGAACATCATGTCTGGTTCGTGGAGCGCGTCGGGCAGGCGGCGCAGGGGTGGGCGTGGGCGCAGGGGCAGGCTCATGGGCGGGTGCGGGGACAGGTTCAGGGGCGGGTGCAGCCTCCCGGCGGCCACGGCTTTGTCGTGCATGCGCTGCTCGGGCCCCGGCAGGAGGACTCCGTGGCCGTGCCCGTCGATGCCGTGGTCCTCGCCACCGGGGGGTACGAGAAAGTCCTGCCGTTCCCCGGCTGGACCCTGCCCGGCGTCCTCACCGCCGGTGGTGCGCAGGCCATGCTCAAGGGCGGGCTCGTGCTGCCGGGGCGCACCGCCGTGGTGGCCGGCACGGGGCCGCTGCTCATGCCCGTCGCCGCCGGGCTCGCGGCGGCCGGCGCCGAGGTGGCCGCCCTGGTCGAAGCCGCAGGACCCCGAGCCTTCGCGAGGCGTGCTCCCGGCCTCGCCGCCCACCCGGACAAGCTCGCCGAAGGTGCCGGGTACCTCACCCGACTGCTGCGCCACCGCGTGCCGTTGACCGCGCGGCACACCGTCGTCGAGGCCCACGGCGAGGACTCCGTCGAGGCCGTGACCATCGCCGCGCTCGACACGGCGGGGCGTGTCAGGCCCGGCACCGAGCGGCGCATCCCCTGCGACACCCTCGCCGTCGGCCACGGAATGCTGCCGCACACCGACCTCGCCGAAGGACTCGGCTGCCGCATCGAAGGGACGGATGTCGCCGTCGACGCCGAGCAGCGCACCGGCGTCCCCGGCGTCTGGGCCGCGGGCGAGGCCACCGGCATCGGCGGCGCCGCCCTCTCGCTAGCCGAGGGACACATCGCCGGACGCTCGGCCGCCGCGAGGCTCCGGGGAAACACGCCCGACCCGCGCACCTGGGCCCGTGCCGCCAAGTCCCGTACGAGAGCCCGCACGTTGGCCGCGGCGCTGGCCGCCGTGTACGTGCCGCCCGCGCACTGGACCGAGCAGCTCCGCGACGACACCCTCGTCTGCCGCTGCGAAGAGGTCCCCGCGTCGGCGGTCCGCGAGGCCGTCGCAGAGCTCGGGGCCACCGACGCGCGGTCGGTGAAACTCCTGACCCGGGCCGGCATGGGCTGGTGCCAGGGCCGCTTGTGCGCGGCGGCCGTCGCCGGGCTCACGGGCTGCCGGGAGCGGTCCGCCCGGCGGCCGTTCGCCGGGCCCGTACCCCTCGGAGAACTCGCACGGGACCCCGACGACGAACAGGCCCCCGGCGGCTACGAACAGCCCCCCGGCGACGAACACACCGCCGACGGCGACGAACAGACCCCCTCCTAGCCCCGCACCGCAACGAAGGGACCACGCCCATGAACGCGCCCGCAGACCGCCCCCGCCCCTGGCACGGCGTCCTCGTCGCCACCGCGCTCCCGCTGCGCGACGACCTCTCCGTCGACTACGACCGGTTCGCCGAGCACTGCGCCTGGCTCGTCGAGAACGGCTGCGACGGCGTCGTGCCCAACGGATCGCTCGGCGAGTACCAGGTGCTCACCCCCGAGGAACGCGCGAAGGTCGTGGACACCGCCGTCGCGGCGGTCGGCGGGCAGCGCGTGATGCCCGGCGTCGCCGCCTACGGCTCCGCCGAGGCGCGCCGCTGGGCCGAGCAGGCCAAGGACGCGGGCTGCGCTTCAGTGATGCTGCTGCCCCCGAACGCCTATCGCGCCGACGAACGCTCCGTCCTCGCGCACTACGCGGAGGTCGCGAAGGCGGGCCTGCCGGTCGTCGCGTACAACAACCCCGTCGACACCAAGGTCGACCTGGTGCCGGAACTCCTCGCGCAGCTGCACGCCGAGGGGTACATCCATGCCGTCAAGGAATTCTCCGGAGACGTCCGCCGCGCGTACCGCATCGCCGAACTCGCCCCGGAGCTCGACCTGTTGATCGGCGCCGACGACGTCCTGCTCGAACTCGCCGTCGCGGGCGCCAAGGGCTGGGTGGCCGGCTACCCGAACATGCTGCCCGCCGCGTGCGTCGAGCTCTACCGCGCCGCCGTCGCGGGAGACCTGGGCATGGCGGGCAAGCTCTACCGTCAGCTGCACCCGCTGCTGCGCTGGGACTCCAGGCCTGAGTTCGTCCAGGCCATCAAGCTGTCCATGGACATCGCCGGACGCCACGGCGGCCCGTGCCGTCCCCCGCGCGTGCCACTGCTGCCCGAGCAGGAGAAGGCGGTGTGCACCGCCACCGAACGAGCCGTCGCCGCCGGTCTCGCCTAGCCGCGCGAGCAACGCCCAGCAACGCAACAGACGCCCGGCCGTCGTACGAAAGGCACCGCACATGCGCAGCAAACTCGTCCTGCACGCGGTCGACTCGCACACCGAAGGCATGCCGACCCGGGTGATCACCGGCGGTATCGGCACCGTCCCCGGCGCGACGATGAACGAGCGCAGGCTCCACTTCCGCGAGCACCGCGACGACATCAAGCAACTCCTGATGAACGAACCGCGCGGCCACGCGGCGATGAGCGGCGCGATCCTCCAGCCGCCCACCAGGCCCGACTGCGACTACGGCGTGATCTACATCGAGGTTTCGGGCTATCTGCCGATGTGCGGGCACGGCACCATCGGTGTCGCCACCGTCCTCGTCGAGACCGGCATGGTCGAGGTCGTGGAGCCGGTCACCACGATCCGCCTGGACACTCCGGCAGGCCTGGTCGTCGCCGAGGTCGCCGTGCAGGACGGTGCCGCGAAGGAGGTCACGCTGCGGAACGTGCCGTCCTTCTCCGTCGCCCTCGACCGCAAGATCACCCTGCCGGACGGGCGCACGGTGACCTACGACCTGGCCTACGGCGGCAACTTCTACGCCATCCTGCCCCTGGAGCAGTTCGGCCTGCCCTTCGAGCGCGACCGCAAGGACGACATCCTCGCCGCCGGCCTCTCGCTGATGGAGGCGATCAACGCCGGGGGCGAGCCGGTGCATCCGCTGGACCCGTCCATCCGCGGCTGCCACCACGTCCACCTCTACGCCCCCGGCGCCACGGCCAGGCACTCCCGGCACGCGATGGCCATCCACCCCGGCTGGTTCGACCGCTCCCCGTGCGGGACGGGGACGAGCGCGCGCATGGCGCAGCTGCACGCGCGCGGCGAGCTGCCCCTGGACACCGAGTTCGTCAACGAGTCCTTCATCGGCACGCGGTTCAGCGGACGGCTCCTCGGCACCACCGACGTCGCGGGCACCCCCGCCGTGCTGCCCAGCTTCACCGGGCGCGCCTGGGTGACCGGCACCGCGCAGTACCTCCTGGACCCGGACGACCCCTTCCCCGCGGGCTTCGTGCTGTAGCGCGGGCGGGCCCGGGGAACCCCGCGGGCCCAGGATACTCGTGGCACGTGACATTGCACCCAGCGTGACTCTGCACCAAGCGTGACTTTGCACCAAGGAGGACCGACCCCATGGCCGCCCAGCGCAACCGCGCTCCGTCCGCCGCCCCGGCAGCCCTGCCGAGCCTGGGCGGGACCCGCAGCAGCTACCGCGAACGGGTCGCGGACGCGCTGCGCGCCGCCCTCATCGCGGGCGAGCTGCGCGCGGGCGAGGTCTACTCCGCGCCCACCCTCGCGGCGCGCTTCGGCGTCTCCGCCACTCCCGTGCGCGAGGCCATGCTCGACCTCGCCAAGGAAGGTCTCGTCGACACGGTGCCGAACAAGGGCTTCCGGGTCACCGCGGTCTCCGAGAAGCAACTCGACGAGTACAAGCACATCCGCGCCCTGATCGAGATCCCCACCACGGCGGAGCTCGCCACATCGGCGGACCCCGCAGCGCTCGAAGCGCTGCGCCCCGCCGCGCAGGCGATCGTGACCGCGGCGGCGGACGGCGACCTCATCGCGTACGTCGAGGCCGACATCCGCTTCCACCTCGGTCTGCTCGGGCTCAGCGGCAACGACCACCTGGTCGAGGTGGTCGGCGACCTGCGCAAGCGCTCCCGCCTGTACGGGTTGCAGGCACTGGTCGACGCCGGCCGGCTCGAGGCTTCGGCCGAGGAGCACCTGGAGATCCTCGACGCGCTGCTCGCCCGCGACGAGGACGCCGTACGCACCGTGATGACCCGCCACCTCGGCCACGTACGCGGCCTGTGGGCAGCGGACCAGCACGGTGCCCGTTAGCTCAGCGGTTGTTGCCCGGGATCAGGAACAGATGGATCGACTGGTCCTTCTCCTTGAACCGCGCGTTCCCCGCGCCCTTCTTCGCCCGGTCGGACACGATCACCACGTGGTCGGACGAGACCCAGGACACGCCCTCCGGGTTGCCGTAGACCGCACGGCCCTTGCTGTCCGTGGGCAGGCGGTGCACCGTGCCCTCGTCGACGATCCACTTCTTGGTGTCGATGCGGCCCACCCAGAGCGCCGACGACGCCTGCGACAGGACGGCGATGTGTCCGTCGCGTACGGACACACTGGCGTAGTCCTCGAAGGGCAGTGACTCGGGCAGCCGGATCGTGCCCGTGTTGATCCAGCGCTTGCCGCCGTGCCGGAAGACCTGGATGCGGCCGCCGCCCGGCGTCCGGCCCTTCTTGCCGCCCGCGCACCGGTTCCCCTCGCACAGGGCCAGGAGATACCCCGTGCCGGAGCGCTCGACCCACTCCAGGCCTTCCATGCCCTTGTTGGCGTCGGCCAGGTCGAAGTCGAGGTGTACGGGGGACCCGACCGGGCGCAGCTTCGTGTCGTACTCCTGGACGCTCGCGCGAAAGCCCTTGGGCTTGACCGGCTCGGCCTCGCTCAGCGTGTAGAAGTGGTCGCGCGCCTCGTCGTGGGCGATGTCCTCGTAGCCCTCGTTCGCCGCCGAACTGCTCTTCTTCTGCGCCTTCTTGGCCCGGTTGGCGTTGATGACGCCGTTCTCCGGCGCCTTGGGCGACAGCTCGCTGCTGACCCGGATCAGGGAGGGCAGGTTGTCGCAGACGATCAGGAAGGCGCCGTCCCGGTACAGGACGCCGCTCGCCTCAAGGCGGGTGCCCGCGCCGTCGCCGATCAGGTCCTGGATCTTCGCCTCCTTGACCAGGCGCAGCTCCCGCGCCTTCTCGGCCTTGGGGTCGCTCTTCGTCTTGCCCTTCGCCTGCTTCTTGGTCGCGGTCATGAGGGCAGTACCTCCATCGCACCCGGGAACGTCGCCCCGCTGGCTCCGTTGGGATAGGTCTTGCGCAGCTCGGCGAGCTGCTGACGTGCGTGGTCGTAGCGCATGCGCGTGTAGTGGAAGATCCCGTACGTGAACTGCGATCCCCGGCTCAGCTCCCACTGGCGGTACGCGGCGCGGTACACCTCGTCGTTGGTGAACTGCCGTCCCGTGAAGGGCTGTCCGTGCGGGCTGGTCGACTCGCCGTACGCGGCGGACGAGATGAGCTGCCACAAGCCGTCGCTCCGCCCGGAGCCCTCCGAGCCGAGCAGCACGGCGACCCGCTCGGGACCGAACTCCGTGTCCAGGAGGTACTCCACGTGGTCGAGGTAGTACTGGCAGAAGTCGTGGTGCCGCAGCAGGTTCGTGAACAGCGGCAGGCGGGAGACCTCGTGCGGCGCGTGCGTGATCCGGCAGTAGTTGCGGCTCATCGACGGCCAGTCCAGCAGATCCGTGTACTGCCACTGGGTCGAGAAGAAGTCGATGCCCGAGCTGTTGTCGTAGTCCCAGGGGATGAACGTGAAGTACGGGCGGGCCATGAAGCCCGCAGGGTCGCCGAGCCGGCCGGAGTTGTAGAGGTAGTAGTTCGACGGCGTGGCGAAGTAGTTGTCCCAGCTGCCGAGCAGGACATTGGCGCCCGCCCAGCGCAGGAACGCCGGCACGTTCAGGATCTGCTCGACCGAGTCACGGAACGCGTCGGACGCGAACTTGCCTTCCCCGCCCGGAAGTTGCGCGCCGTTGATGGTGCGGACGAGGGCCGCCAGGTCGTCGTACGTACTGGCGCCCGGAACATCCTCGTTCGTCTTCAGGCGGTAGGTGCGATCGTCCTCCTGGCTGCCCGCGGTGAAGTACTGCCGGCCGCCGTCGGCGCCGTCCGCGGTGGGCCGGTGCTCCAGGGTCGCGCAGCCGACGTCGCCGCAGTACGCCTTGTAGAGGTTGCCTTCCGCGTTCTTGCCGAAGTGATCCTTGAGGAACTTCTTGTCGACCTGCTCGATGACCGAGAAGAGCCCCATGTAGCGGTCGTTGATCGTGAACGTCGCGTACGTGTGCTGCGCCGCCGGGATGCCCGCCCGCTCCAGGAGCCGCCAGGCGACCGCCTCGCGCATCTGCGAGGGGTCGTTGTACATCGCCTTGAGGTTGACCCGCTCCATGCCGTAGAGCCGGTCCTCGCTCTCGCCGACCTCGAAGTCGATCTTCCACGAGCGCTTGGGCGCATGAGCCGTCAGATTCCCGCTGTTGACCATCGAGAACGACGGTGTCGCGAGCAGGAAGGCGTCCGGGCTGTTGCTCCTCGCCAGGGTGAGACGGGCGCCCTGCGGTGCCTCGATCACCTCGTCCGCCGTCAGGACGCCGGGCGGCCAGCCGGTGACCTTGACCTGATACATGTCCTGAGCGAAGAACTCCGCTTTGTTCTCCGCCGCGTTGAGCAGACCGTCCACGATCCGGCCCGTCTCGGTGAGCTGGCCGTCCGCGTCGAGGAGTACCAGGCTGCCGTCCCCCGAGACATCCCCCTGCTCGGCGAGCAGCAGGTCGTACAACGCGCTGAACTCGGCTTTCGACCGCAGCGCGGCATCGGCCGGACCTGCCGTCGCGTTGGCCCGCTCGGCGAGCCGCCGACCCGTGCCCGACGGCAGCGCGGAGAGCGCGATGACCTGGTTCTTGAACGCGTCCCGGAACGTGCCCTTGCCGATGGTCCTGTCCACGACGGCCTCCCTGGGCCCTGGGGTGAACTTTCCTCTCTACGCCCGACACGACATGACCGCCAGGCCGATATCCGGCCCGGCGGTCACGCGGTCGTCAGACCCCGAGTATCCGGATCGACGGGTGGATCGCCGTGTTCAGATAGAGCTTCTCCTTCTTGCGGTCCTGCTCGAGCTCCATCACGATGCGGTACCTGTGCACGCCCGGCTTGGCGGTGCTCAGGACCGTGCCGGCCCAGTAGTAGTAGACCGGCGTGAACTTGTCGCGCATGCGGTCCGGCATCCCGTAGATCTTCAGCTCGGTGAAGATCTTCCGTTCGGCCACGTCCTCCTCGTCACCCAGTTCGGTGTCGAGGAAGGTGAGGTTGTTGATCTTCGGCATGGGGGGCCAGGTGCCGTCCGGGCGCTTCTCCATGTCGAGCGGGCGCACGATCCAGTTCAGGACCTGGCCCTGCTTGCAGACGGTTTCGAGGGACGACGTGCCCTGCCCCTTGCCGCCGATGCTGTTGTCCATCATGTACATCGAGTCACTCAGGGAGCCCGTCTCCACCGCTCGCTCCATGTTGATGAGCGTCACGATGTTCAGCTGGACCGAGTTCAGCTGTCCGGGGTTCTGCTTCTGGTGCTCGCTGCCGGTCGACTTCTCCTGCACGCTGCTGGTCAACGCTCCTCCTTCGCGTACGCCGCCATGCCCGGCCCTAGCCGACGAGGGACGACGACAGAGTGGTGGCGATCGGTTCGTCCCTCGTGCCGAGCTTGAACTTGATCCGGTAGGTGACGTTCGCGACGTCCTTCTTGACCGTGCCGATCCAGTAGGCGACGTCGGTGCCGGGGTAGACCTTGCGCTCCGGCACGCAGATGGAGCTGTCGATCTCGATGCCGTCGATGGCGACGTACGCCTCGCACTCGAGGGCGAGGGCGTTCCAGAGAAGCTGGTCGCCCTTCCGCGCGCGGGTCTGGAGTTCCTCGGTGCCGAAGCCGGTCGATCCCGCGGACTTGTTGGTGTCGTACATGTACAGGTGGCCCTGCATGTTTCCTGCTGCCAGGGCACCCACACAGTCC
>NZ_JBNNJZ010000212.1:0-13143 GCF_050270335.1 Streptomyces sp. NPDC059900 | reverse complement strand
CCGCGGGCCCGTGATGTCCGCCGCGCTCACCCTCGCCGCCTCGGTGACGGCCGCCGCCGCCCTCGTGGCGTGCGGCAGCGACAATGACGCTCCTTCGTCCGACGGCAGCCGGACGGCGGCGCCCGACGCGTCGTCGTTCTCGGAGAAGACCGCGTCCCCGCTGGAGTCGAAGGCCTCCGAGGCGGCCGAGTCCGCCCGCGCCTCGGCGTCCGAGGCGGAGGCATCCGCCTCGGAGCGCGCGGACGAGTTCGAGGCGTCCGTGTCCGCGGACACGGAGCGGGCCAACCAGGCCGCGGAGAACGCCCTGAAGGACGTCGACGGGAGGGGCAACGCGATGTCCGACGTCTCCATGACGGGCAAGCCGCGCTCCGAGACCGGAGGTGTGCTGGCCTCCGTGGTGACCTTCACCAACAGGACCGACAAGAAGGCGGACTTCGCCGTGCAGGTCGACTTCAGGGACTCCTCGGGCAAGACCGTGGAGACCCGCTACATCGGCACACAGGATCTCGAACCGGGCAAGCGGGCCCAGCGGTACGCGATCAGCCACGAGCCCCCGGAGCCGAAGCTCACCGCGAAGCTGGTCAAGGCCCAGCGGTACTGAGCCCTCCCGGCCGCGGGGGCGCCCGGGAGCGGGGGCGCTTCAGAAGTCCACGGGGTCGCGCAGGAGCGGGCACGTCATGCAGTGCCCGCCGCCGCGGCCGCGGCCGAGTTCGGCGCCGACGATGGTGATGACCTCGACTCCCGCCTTGCGCAGCAGGGTGTTGGTCTGGGTGTTGCGGTCGTAGGTGAAGACGACGCCCGGTTCCAGGGCGACGGCGTTGTTGCCGCTGTCCCACTGCTGCCGTTCGGAGGCGTAGACGTCGCCGCCCGTCTCGATGACGCGCAGGTCGGGCAGGCCAAGCGACGCGGCGACGACGTCGACGAACGCGCGCGAACCCTCGTCCGTGATGGCGACGCCCGACGCCTTGTCGCCGGGCCGCAGGGTGAAGGAGTGCACCGCGTCCATGATCTTCGGGTAGAGCGTGACGATGTCGCGGTCGGCGAAGGTGAAGACGGTGTCGAGGTGCATGGCGGCCCGCAGCTTGGGCATGCCCGCGACGATGACCCGTTCGGCCGCGCCGCTCTCGAACAGCGCGGACGCGACCTGGGTGACGGCCTGGCGCGAGGTGCGCTCGCTCATGCCCATCAGGACGACGCCGTTGCCGACGGGCATGATGTCGCCGCCCTCGAACGTCGCCTGCCCCCAGTCGAGTTCGGGGTCGCCCCACCACACCGTGGCGCCCTTGAAGTCGGGGTGGAATTCGTAGACGGCCTTCATCAGGAGCGTCTCGTCGTGCCGGGCCGGCCAGTACAGCGGGTTGAGCGTGACGCCCCCGTACAGCCAGCACGTCGTGTCGCGGGTGTAGAGGGTGTTCGGCAGCGGCGGCATCAGGTATTCGCGCACGCCGGTGGATTCGCGTACGAGAGCGACGTAGCCCGAGCGGAACTCGTCCGGCAGGTCCGCGGTGGCAAGGCCCCCGATGAGGTACTCGGCGAGCTGCTTGGGGTCCAGTGTCTCCAGGAAGGCGCGGGTGTTGTCGATGAGCCCGAGGCCGACCTCGTTCGCGGTGATCTTCCGGTCGAGGAGCCAGTCCTTCGCGCCGGGGATCGCCATGGTCTGGGCGAGCAGTTCGTGCAGTTCGACGACCTCGACGCCGCGCTGCTGGAGCTTGATGACGAAGTCGGCGTGGTCGCGCTGGGCGTTCTCCACCCACATGACGTCGTCGAAGAGCAGGTCGTCGGCGTTGGTGGGGGTCAGTCGGCGGTGCGCGAGGCCCGGCGCGCAGACAAGGACCTTGCGCAGCCTGCCGACCTCGGAGTGGACACCGAACGTAGGTGCGGCGGGGGTCTCGGGGCTTGTCACGGTGCGCCTTTCGTCGGTCGGTACCCCTGGGGGCCGGGTGTCGGGGACGGTCAGAGGTCGATCCAGCCCGCCGCGAGGGCGATCACGCCCACGACGGCGCCCGCGATCGAGACGGCGCAGATGACGGCCTCGCGCGGGGAGAAAAGGCGCCGGTTCTGTTCCCGCCGGGCCTTGACGAACAGGAGGGTGGCGGGGGCGTAGAGGATGAAGGAGACCAGGACGAACTTGAGCCCGGCGGCGTACAGCAGGAACGCCGTGTACAGCGTGGCGATCACCCCGATCACCAGTTCCCCGCGGGTGCTGTGCCCGGCGACCTTCATGTCGTCCCGGCCGGATCGCAGGCCGATCTTGACGGCGAACCCGGCCGCGAGCAGGAACGGGATGAGGCTCAGGGCGCTGGTCAGGTCCAGCGCGAAGTTGAAGGCGTCGTCGGAGAACATCGTGACGATCAGGACGACCTGGCTCAGCGCGGTGGTCATCAGGAGCGCGGGGACCGGTACGTCCTCGGAGGTGGCCTTGCGCAGGAAGCGGGGCATGTCGTCGTCCTTCGCGGCGACGAAGAGCACTTCCGCGGCCATCAGCGTCCAGGCGAGGTAGGCGCCGAGTACGGAGACGATGAGGCCGACGCTGACGAACACCTTGCCCCAGGTGCCGACGGCCTCCTCCAGGACGCCCGCCATGGACGGCTGGCGCAGCTCGGCGATCTCGGCCATCGGCATGATCCCGTATGACACGATGGTGACCGAGGCGAAGACGGCGAAGACGCTGAGGAAGCCCAGGATCGTGGCCCGGCCGACGTCCTCGCGGCGCTTGGCGTGCCGGGAGTAGACGCTCGCGCCCTCGACGCCGAGGAAGACGAAGACGGTGGCCAGCATCGTGCCGCGCACCTGGTTGAAGAGGGACCCCGCGTAGTCCGCGCCGCCGAAGTTGTCCGCGAACACCGACGGCTTGAAGAAGAAGAGCGCCAGGATCACGAAGACGAGGATGGGCACGATCTTGGCGACGGTCACGATCCTGTTGATCGCCGCGGCTTCCTTGACCCCGCGGCGGATCAGCAGGAAGAACGCCCACAGGCCGACCGAGGACAGGACGACGGCGAGCAGGGTGTCACCGTCGCCGAGACTCGGCCAGATGGCGCCGATCGTCGACATGATGAGCACCCAGTAGGTGACGTTTCCGACGCAGGCGCTCGCCCAGTAGCCGAAGGCGGAGAAGAAGCCGAGGTACTCGCCGAACCCCGCCTTCGCGTAGGCGTAGACACCCGCGTCGAGATCGGGCCTGCGGACGGCCAGGGTCTGGAAGACGAAGGCGAGCATGAGCATGCCCGCACCGGCGATGGCCCAGGCGATCAGCGCGCCGGCGACGCCGGTCTCCTGGGCGAACCGGCGTGGCAGCGAGAACACGCCCGCGCCGACCATCGAGCCGACGACCATCATCGTCAGCGTCGTGAGCGTCAGTTTGACGGCCGGTGACGCGCCCGTGGAGGCCTGGTCCGTCGTATCAGCGTGGCTCATGCAGTCCCCTGTGCGGGAATTCATCCCTGGTGGGCAGAGTTGTCCTGATATGAAATCGCAGGCTGCCGGTGTCCGCGATTCGGCCGCGTCCGGAGGAAGCAACAGTGCACGGTGAGTACAAGGTCCCCGGCGGCAAGCTGGTCGTCGTGGACCTGGAGGCCGAGGACGGCGTGCTGCGGCACGTGCGGGTGGCGGGGGACTTCTTCCTGGAACCCGACGAGGCGTTCGACGCCCTGAGCCACGCCCTGGAGGGCGCCCCCGCGGACACCGACGCGGCGGGCCTGGCCGCCCGTATCGACGCGGCGCTGCCGGAGGGCTCCGTGCTCTACGGGCTCACGTCGGAGGGGGTGGGCGTCGCGATGCGCCGCGCCCTCGCGCACGCCACCGACTGGACCGACTACGACTGGCAGCTGATCCACGAGGCTCCGCAGTCGCCCGCCCTGCTCATGGCCCTGGACGAGGTGCTCACCGAGGAGGTCGCCGCCGGGCGCCGCCCGCCGACGCTGCGCGTGTGGGAGTGGGAGTCCCCCGCGGTCGTCATCGGCAGCTTCCAGTCACTGCGCAACGAAGTGGACCGGGAGGGCACCGAACGGCACGGCGTACAGGTGGTGCGCCGGATCAGCGGCGGCGGCGCCATGTTCTGCGAGCCGGGCAACGCCATCACGTACTCGCTGTCGGTCCCGGACTCCCTCGTGCAGGGTCTGTCCTTCGCCGACAGTTACGCCTATCTGGACGACTGGGTGCTCGAAGCACTCGGCGACATGGGCATCAAGGCGTGGTACCAACCGCTCAACGACATCGCCACCGACGCGGGCAAGGTCGCGGGCGCCGCCCAGAAGCGGGTGGCGGGCGGGCAGGGCGCCGTGCTGCACCACGTGACGATGTCGTACGACATCGACGCGGACAAGATGGTCGAGGTGCTCCGCATCGGCCGCGAAAAGCTCTCCGACAAGGGCACGCGGAGCGCGAAGAAGCGCGTGGACCCGCTGCGCCGCCAGACGGGGCTGCCCCGCGAGGCCGTCATCGAGCGGATGCTCGACTCCTTCCGTACGCGGTACGGCCTGACGGAGGGCAAGGTCACGGACGAGGAGATGGCCAGGGCCCGGGAACTCGCCCGGACGAAGTTCAGCGCGCCGGAGTGGACGGCTCGGGTGCCGTAGGGGTGGACGGGGCTGCGTCGTCCGCCGCCTCCCGTTGCCAGGCGGTCGTGCCGATGCGGCCCGTGTTGCCCAGGTCGATGCGGCCCTGCGGGGTCACGGTCGCGGAGCGGGCGCCCGGCACCGGGGTGACCTTGAGGTAGGTGCCGCTGACGGCGGTCGTGGTCGTGTCGGTGACGGTGTTGCGCCAGGCGAGCACGGTGTAGGCCGCCTCGCCCTTCTTGAGCGAGACGGAGTGGTCGGGGCCGGGGTCGTCGTCCCTGGTCATGATGGGCGCGGTGCCTTCGAGGATCTGTACGTCGAGGGGCTCGCGGTGCTCGTCGAGGACCCGCAGCTTCGGGTAGCCCTTCAGGCGGTAGGTGTCCTTGCCGCAGTTGGTCAGGGTCACGCTCATCGCGCGCAGGCCCATGGCGGCGCTGACGATGCCCGGCTCGATGCGGACGCCGGATGCGGGGCAGGAGGCCGAAGGCGCGTCAGTCCCTTGCGGCCCCGTCACCACGGCCTCCGTCGGGGAGGCAGGGTCGGCCGCGGCGGACGAGCCGTCCCCGGCGTCGGACCGACCACCCTCTGCGGGCGCGGACCCGGGCGCAGACTCCGTACGCCCGGGGTCGCCCTCCCGCTCCAGCTCCTCCGAGAGCCCGCACCCGGTGGCGAGCAGGACCACGGCCGAGAAGACGGCGGCATGTCTGAACCGGGTCACGGGTCTGAGCGATATGACGGTCACGCGGAGATCATGCCACGGCCACGACTTCTCCCCAGCTGACACTACGGAGTCGCGTTGCGGGCCGCGACAAGGCCCGACTCGTAGGCGAAGACGACCAGTTGAGCCCGGTCGCGCGCACCGAGCTTCGTCATCGCCCGGCTCACATGTGTCTTCGCCGTGAACGGACTGATCACCATGTGCTCGGCGATCTCCTCGTTCGTCAGGCCGCGCGCGGCCAGGGCGGTGACCTCCCGCTCCCGGCGGGTGAGGCTTTCGAGGCCCGGTGCGGTGGCCCGGTCCGGCGGCCGTGAGACGAACTCCCCGATCAGTCTGCTGGTCACCGACGGCGAGAGCAGGGAGTCCCCGCGCGCGACGATCTCGATGCCCTGGAGCAGATCGGCGGGTTCCGTGTCCTTGAGCAGGAATCCGCTGGCACCGGCGCGCAGCGCGTCGAACACGTACTCGTCAAGGCCGTAGTTGGTGAGGATCACGACGCGTACGCCGCCGAGGCGGGGGTCGGCGGCGATCTGGCGCGTCGCCTCGATCCCGGTCATCACCGGCATCTGTACGTCTATGAGCGCCACGTCCGGCACGCACTCCCGCACGAGAGCGACCCCGCGCTCCCCGTCGGCGGCCTCCCCCACCACCTCGATCCCGTCCTCGGCTTCGAGCAACGCCCGGAACCCGGCCCGCATCAACGCCTGATCGTCCACGAGCACGACGCGGATCACGCGCCCTCCCGGAGTCGCCCGGTCTCGGACAGGGCAGCCTCTTCCGGGGCCAACCCGCCCTTCACCAGAGGAAGTTCGGCCCGTACGAGAAATCCTCCCCCGGCCCGCGGCCCCGCCCGCAGTGTTCCGTCCAGGGAGGCGACACGCTCCCGCATTCCCGTGAGCCCTGTCCCCTCCACCGGCGGGCGTCCCGCTTCGGCGGCGCCGTCGTCCTCCACCCGTACCCCGAGGGCCCGCTCGCCGTAGTCGAGTTCGACCGTCACCTCGGCGGCGGCGCCCGCATGGCGAGCCGCGTTGGTGAGGCCCTCCTGCACGATGCGGTACGCGGCCTGCTCCAGGTCACCGGTCAGCGGGCGCTCCCGGCCCCGCACGTTCAGCCGCACCGCAAGACCCGCCGCCCGCGCGCGCTCGACGAGGAGCGCGGGGCTTCCCGTCGGCTCGTCCGTGCGCAACACCGTGAGCGTGGAGCGCAGTTCACGCATCGCCTCGCCGCTCGCCTCCTGGATGGCGAGCAGCGCGGGGGGTATCTCCTCGCCCCGCTTGCGGGCGAGGTGGACGGCGACGCCCGCCTGGAGCTTGACGATCGAGATGCTGTGCGTCAGCGAGTCGTGCAGTTCGCGTGCGATCCGCAGCCGCTCCTCGCCCGCCCTGCGCAGCGCCGCCTCCTCACGCGTCCGTTCGGCCTCCAGGGCACGCTGCTCGGTCTGGCGCAGATACGCCTGCCAGTTCTTGTCGGCGAGCCCTGTGACGAGGGCGCACAGGAACCAGCCGGCCAGCAGCAGGGTGCGCTGCACGACGTCGTCCGAGGCCTCTCCCGCCACCGCGAAGCCCGCGAGGAACACCCCGGCGGCCCCGGCGGCAAGACCCCGGTGGCCCGCGCGTGCGGCCGTGTGCGCCGCGGCCACCACCGGAATCGCCGCGACACTGCTCGCGCCCCCGTACACCACCTCGCCGAGCAGGCACGCCGTGCTGACCGCGAGGACGGCGCGGGGTGCCTTCCGGTGCGCGGAGAGAGCCAGCGAACCGACGCCTATCAGGGCGTAGTCCACGAGCCCCGCGCCGCCGTCCCCCACACCCGCGGCGACCGCGACGATCACGCCCACCACGACCGCGAGCACGGCGTCGCCCACCCACGCCTGCCGCACCTGGCTCCGCAACTGATCCCGCACCCGACCGCGCACGCTCACCTGCCCCGCCGCTCTCCCCGCCCTGTCCCCCGCCATCCGCGCCCCCGCGCCCCTCGTGTCCCCGCGCGTCCCCGAACCGGCGCATCCCCCGCCGTGTTCAGAACCATAGAGGCCGCCACTGACAACCGCGTCACCCCGGCAGACGGCTTCCGCACTACTCCCGGCGTAGTAGTCGCGGCCACGCCCGGCCCCGGCGGCGTACCCCCGACTGCCTTCCGCCGGACGACGACCCGGGGCACCCGGCACCCGGAACATCGTGGCCATGGCAACCTTCCGATACACCGATCCCGTACTCCCGAAATCCGCGACCGGCAGGACCGCCGAGGCCTATGCGCAGATGGCCGCCGACTTCGGCATCGCGGAGCCCGCGCCGCTCGTCGCCCTCTCCCCCGCTCCCGAACTGTTCACCGCCACCTGGGCGTTGCTCCGGGAGTCCCTGCTCGCGGGCGGCGACGACACCTTCGGCAGCGGCGGCACCACCCGCACCGAACGCGAGATCGTCGCCCTGGGCGTCTCTCTCGCCAACCGCTGCCCGTTCTGCGTCAACGCGCACACGATGATGCTGCACGCCACCGGCGACCACCGTGTCGCCGAGCGCGTGCTGCGCGGCGAGCAGCCCGAGGACCCGGACCAGGCACGGCTGCTCGCCTGGAGCCGGGCCACCCGCACCCCGCGGGCGCCGGAGCTCGCCCGGCCGCCGTTCCCCCGCGCGCACGCCCCGGCCCACATCGGCACCGCGCTCTCCTTCCACTTCATCAACCGCGTCGCGTCGTCGCTGATCACCGAGGCCGTGCTGCCGTGCAACGCACAGCGCTTCCGTGCGGTGCGCTCGCTCGGCGGCCGCTCCCTCCACAAGACGGTCCGCCGTGCCTGCGCCCCCGGCGACGCGCTGTCCCTGATCGACGACCCGCAGCCCGGCCCGTCCTGGGCCGCGGGCACGCCCGTCGGTCCCGCGTACGCCGCGCTGCGGGCCGCGGCGACGACGGGCGCGGGCCTGCTCGACGACGCCGACCGGACCCTGGTCGAGGCGACCGTGGCGGCCTGGGACGGCGAGCATCCGCCGCTGGCCTGGAACGCGCTGCCCGACCGCGCCGCACGCCCGGGGGCGCGGCTCGCGCTGCTCGCCGCACTCGCTCCGTACCGCATCACCGACGAGGACGTGGCGGCCTGGAAGAAGCCGCCGTTCAGCGATCACTGCCTGGTGCATCTGATCGCGTTCGGCGCGTTCACGGCGGTCGACCGCATCGAGAGCACCCTCTCGGCGCACCACCACGCCCACCATGCCCACCATGCCCACGACGCCCGGCACGCAGAGGAGGCGTCATGACCGCGGCGACCACACCTGCCTCACCGTCCGGCCCTGCCTCCCCCAACTCCCGCCAGGCGGCGGCCTGGAACGGCCCGGTCGGCACCCACTGGGCCACGCACCACGACCGTTACGACACGATGCTCTCCGGCGTGAACGACGCCCTCTTCGAAGCCGCGGCCATCGCCGCCGGCGACCGCGTCCTGGACATCGGCTGCGGCTCCGGCATCACCACGCGCATCGCGGCCCGCCGCGCCGCGCAGGGCCACGCGGTGGGCGTCGACATCTCGGCGCCGCTCCTGGACCGCGCCCGCGCGAGCACGGCGTCCGACGGCATCACGAACGCGGCGTACGAACTCGCCGACGCCCAGACCCACGCGTTCCCCGCGGCCGGGTACGACGTCGTGATCAGCCGTGGCGGGGTGATGTTCTTCGCCGACCACACCGCGGCGTTCACGAACATCGGCCGTGCGCTGCGTCCCGGCGGGCGGCTGGCGTTCGTCTGTCCGCAGCCCGTCGGCCAGGACACCGAGGAGTCCCGGACGCTCGGCCTCTTCGCGAAGCTCCTGGCGCAGGAGGACGGCCAGGAGGCGAGCCCGGAGCGCGTCCCGCCTGACCACACGAACGACGCGGCGGCGGCCCGCACCGCGATGGCCTCGCTCTCGGACCCGGCCCGCATCCACGAGGCGCTCACCGCCTACGAGGACGTGCGGGTGAGTCCCGTACCTGTCGAGGCGGTGTGGGGCGAGTCCCCCGCCGACGCCGTCGACTTCATGCTGTCGCGCACTCCGGGCCTGACGGTCGACGAGCGGAAGCGGGCCTCCCTGGAGGAGGTGTTCCGGCCGCACGCGACCCGGCACGGAGTGCGGATGCGGGCGGGGGTGTGGCTGGTGACGGCGGTGCGCCCGGCCTGACCGCGCCCCAAGAGCTCAGCTCTTCCCCCGCTCCCCGTCCTCCTGCATCGCCCTGGTCTCGCTCTTGAGGATGCGCAGGGACTTGCCCACCGCGCGGGCGGTGTCCGGCAGTTTCTTCGAGCCGAACAGCACGAGGACCACGATCGCCACGATGAGCAGATGCCAGGGTTCCAGTCCGTTACGAATCATCGTCGTCCGCCCTTCTCCACAGATGTTCCAGCCGTGACTCAGCTGTCAGTAGCCTCAGAAAAGATTGCTACATTGCGCAACTGTACAACCATGGAGGGGGCCGGACCGTCTCTGCTCCATGAGGCGGAACGACTCGGACGGATAGGGCGCACCCATGACAACCAGCCATCGTGCAGCCGCACGCGGCCGTCGGCGCAAGCGCGGCCGTGTGCGGCTCACCCTCGGCATAGTCCTGTCGCTGCTGGTCCTGGTGACGGCCGGCGCGGGGTGGGTGTACTTCCGCCTGAGCGGCAACATCGACACCTTCGAGGCGGACGGCGTCTCCGGCGACCGGCCCGACGCGGACACATCGAAGGGCGAGAACGTCCTGGTCATCGGCTCGGACGCGCGGACGGACGGGAACAGCGGCCTGGGCGGCGGCGACAAGAGCGACATCGGCCGCTCCGACACCGCGTTCCTGCTGCACGTGTACGCCGACCACCGGCATGCCGTCGCCGTCTCCATCCCGCGCGACACCCTCGTGGAGCTGCCGCCCTGCAAGCTGCCGGACGGCAGCTGGACCAAGACCCGGCCGGACACCATGTTCAACGCCGCGTACTCCGTGGGCGAGACCGCCAAGGGCAACCCCGCCTGCACCCAGAACACCGTCGAGCACCTCACGGGCCTGCGCGTGGACCACACCGTCGTCGTCGACTTCAAGGGGTTCGCGGAGCTGACGGAGGTGGTGGGCGGGGTGAAGGTGTGCCTGCCGCAGACCATCTACCAACGCGACCTCAACCCCAATCGCACCACCAAGGGCAAGCGCCTGTTCGCCAAGGGCGAGCAGGAGGTGTCGGGCCGGCAGGCCCTGGACTACGTACGCATCCGGCACGGCATCGGCGACGGCTCCGACATAGGCCGCATCAAGCGCCAACAGGCTTTTGTGGCAAGCCTGTTGAAGAAGGTCAAGAGCGACGGCCTGACCCCCACCAAGCTGCTTCCGCTCGCGGACGCCGCGACGAACTCCATGACCGTCGACCCCGGACTCGGCTCCGCCGACAAGCTGATCTCGTTCGCCATGTCGCTGAAGAACATCGATCTGAGCAACACCAAGTTCGTCACCATCCCCTGGCGGTACGAAGGTTCGCGTGTGGCCGTCGTCGAGCCGGACGCCGACGCCCTGTGGGCCGCGCTCAAGGACGACCGAACCCTGGACGGCGCGGACGCGGGCGCCAAGAACGGCAAGGGGAACAAGGGGGACAAGGACAGCAAGGCCGAGCCGGCCCCCACGAAGCCCGCATCGCCGGTTTCCGGGGACGGCGCCGCCGTGACCGTCCAGAACGGCACCACCGTCACCGGCCTCGCCGCCCGCGCGGCCGAGACCCTCGCCGAACACGACTTCCAGGTCACCGGCACCGCGACGGCCGCCACCCAGGACCACGCCACCACGGTGATCGCCTACGGCCCCGGCGAGAAGCGCCACGCGAAGTCGGTCGCCCGCCTGTTCAGCGGTGCGGAACTGGAGTCGGCGACGGCACCCGGCGTCACGATCACTCTCGGCCGGTCGTACGCCGACGCCCCCTCGGCCACGCCCTCCGCCGACCCGGATCCCGTCCCCTCCAAGGTCGCCGAAGGCGCGCGCTCCGCCGACGACAACCCCTGCTCCGACCTCTCGTACGGCTGACCGCCGCTGGTCAGGGCTGACCGGCCCAGCGCCCCCGCAGGACCCCGAGCGCCGCCGCGTAGGACCCGAGCACCACCGCGAGCAGCAGGTAGTACAGACCCGGCAGAGCCGTCATGCCCAGGAGCAGGCCGAGCGGCGAGAGCGGGAGGAGCAGTCCGACGGCGGCCAGCGCCGCCACCGACAGGCCCACCGGCCCCGGCATCCCGCCCTCGGCCCGGCGGCGGCCGGTCCGCAGGAGCAGCATGACCAGGGCCTGGGTCAGCAGGTTCTCGGTGAACCACCCGGAGTGGAACACCGCCTGGTCGTCCACACCCCCCGGTCCGTGCAGCGCCAGCGCAAGGACGAGGAAGGTGGCGAGGTCGGCGAGGGCGTTGAGCGCGCCGAAGCCGGTGATGAAGCGCAGGAAGGCGCGGGGCCGCAGCACGGTGGGGCGGCGGAGCAGCGCCCGGTGCGGCCGCTCGTAGGCGAAGGCGAGCTGGGCCGCGTCGAAGCAGAGGTTCTGCACGAGGACCTGTGCCGGGAGCATCGGCAGGAACGGCAGCAGGAGGCCCGCGGCGAGCATCGCGATGACGTTGCCGAGGTTCGAGGAGAGCGTGACGCGCAGATACGTGGCGATGTTGCCGCTGCTGTGCCGTCCCGCGAGGACGGCGTGGCCGATCGCGGTGAGGTCCTTGTCGGCGAGCACCACGTCGGCGCTCTCGCGTACGACGTCCACGGCGGCCCGCGGGGCGATGCCGACGTCGGCGGCGCGCAGGGCGGGCAGGTCGTTGACCCCGTCGCCGAGGAACCCGGTGGTGTGCCCGCCCGCCCGCAGCGCCGCGGTGATGCGGGCCTTGTGCTCGGGGGTGCAGCGGGCGAAGACGGCGGTGTGCCGGGCGGTCTGCGCGAGTTCCGCGTCGGTGAGGGTGTCGATGCGGTCGGCGGTGAGGACGTCGATGTGGTCGGGGATGAGGACATCGATGCGGTCGGGGGCGAGGACTCCGTCCGTGCCGATACCCAGCTCCCGGCAGGCCCGTACCGCCGTCCCCGGATGGTCCCCAGTGAGGATCTTGACCGTGATGCCGCTGTCCGCGAGGTCCCGCAGGGCGGTGGCCGCGGTGGGGGCGAGGGCGTCGCGCAGGGTGAGGAAGCCGCGGAAGGTCAGGCCGCGTTCGTCGGCCGGGGTGTAGGCGCGGGTGCGGGCGGGCCGCTCGGCGGTGGCCACCGCGAGCAGGCGCAGGCCGCCGTCCGCCTCGCGGGCGGCGAGGGCCAGGAGCCGCTCGCGCTCGGCGTCGTCGAGCACGCACCGCTCAAGGACGGCCTCGACCGCGCCCTTGACCACGAGCGTGTGGGTGCCGAGGCCGCCGGGAGCGCGTACGACGGCGGTGGCGAGGCGGCGTACGGGATCGAAGGGCAGCGCCGCGACGCCGTCGTGGCGCAGCGCTTCGTCCTCGCCCACGGCGTCGAGAATCGCGTCGTCCAGCGGGTCGGCCGCGGGCAGCTCGGCGAGCTGGAGCGTCCACCAGGAGTTGACCGCGGCCCAGTGCAGGGCTTCGGGCGCGGCCCGGCCGTCGGCGCCCAGGGCGCGGTCGAGGACGGGGCGGTCCTCGGTGAGGGTGCCGGTCTTGTCCAGGCAAAGGACGTCGACGGCACCGAGGTCGTGCAGTGCGGGCAGCCGCTTGACGATCACCCCGTGCGTACGGGCCAGGAGCGAGGCCCCGCGCGCCAGGCAGGTGGTGACGATGACCGGCAGCATCTCCGGGGTGAGGCCGACCGCCACGGCGACCGCGAACGGCAGCGTCTCCAGGCCGCGCCCGCGCAGGGCGGCGTTGGCCATCAGGACGAGCGGCGGGGTCAGCAGCATGAAGCGGATGAGGATCCAGGAGATGCCCTGCAC
>NZ_JBNNJZ010000211.1:0-13169 GCF_050270335.1 Streptomyces sp. NPDC059900 | reverse complement strand
CACACTGCTCTTGGCCCGCATGCCGACCATGGTGAGGGCCAGCGGGAAGGCGCAGTTGGAGACGCCGAGCAGCAGGGCCCACACCCAGGCACCCCCCTGGGGGGCGAAGTAGAGGCCCGCGTACCCGGCGAGACCGCAGACGCCGAGCACGACCACCACGGGGCCCTGGTTCGGCAGCCGGGTGGCGACCCGCGGGATGACGAAGGCCAGCGGCACGCCCATCGCCATGATGACGGCGAGGAGCACACCTGCCTGGCCCGCCGGGACCCCCGCGTCACGGAAGATCTGCGGCATCCAGCCCATCGTGATGTACGCGGCGGTGGCCTGGAGCCCGAAGAAGCAGGCCAGCGCCCATGCCGTACGGCTGCGCGTGATCCGCAGCTCGGCGTCCTCCCGGCGCACCTCGGAGCTGACGTGCTCCGGGGCGGCGGACGCGGCGCTCCGGTCGCGCACGAGCGGCAGCCACGGCACGACGGCGACGACGGCGAGCGCCGCCCACACCGCGAGGCCGGTCTGCCAACTGCCGCCCATTGCGTCGGTCATCGGCACCGTGATGGCCGCCGCCAGCGAGGTGCCGAGGGCGAGGGCCATGGAGTAGAGCCCGGTCATCGAGCCGACCCGGTCGGGGAACCAGCGCTTGACGATCACCGGCATCAGGACGTTGCTGACCGCGATGCCCATGAGGGCGAGCGCGCTCGCGGCCAGGAAGCCGACGGTGCCGCCCAGGAAGGGGCGGATGGCCAGGCCCGTGGCGATCGCGACCATGCCCGCGCAGACCACGGCGCTGGGGCCGAACCGGCGGGCGAGCCGCGGTGCCATCACTCCGAAGATCGCGAAGCAGAGCGGCGGGACGGAGGTGAGCAGACCGGCGAGCGTGCCGCTCATGCCGAGCCCGTCGCGCACCTCTTCGAGGAGGGAGCCGAGGCTGGTGATGCCCGGGCGGAGGTTGAGGGCGGCCAGAACGATGCCGACCATGACGAGACGCGTCGCCCACGCGCGCGTGGCGGGCTGTTTCTCCGCTGCCCCGTTCGCCGCGTCGGTACGTATCGGTGTCGTCGGTGTCGGTGTCATCGTCCTGGTTTCCTCACTAGCCATGGAGCCATCATAGAATCATGGGATGATTGGCTGTCCAATCCGTTGTCACTGTTTCCGTCACACCGCCGCCTCCCGTCACATCGCGCACGAAGGAACGTCATGCCGCTGACCACCCCTCACCGATCTGCGCTCTCCGAGCAGGTCATCGCCGAGCTGCGCAACCAGATCTCGTCGGGAGAATGGCCGGTCGGCTCCCGTATCCCCACCGAACCCGAGCTGGTCGAGCAGCTGGGCGTGGCCCGCAACACCGTCCGGGAGGCGGTCCGCGCCCTGGCGCACAACGGCCTCCTCGACATCCGCCAGGGCTCGGGCACCTACGTGGTCGCGACGAGCGAACTGGCCGGCGTGATGCAGCGCAGGTTCGCCGACGCGGAGCCGCGGCACATCGCGGAGCTGCGCAGCACGCTGGAGTCGAGCGCGGCGAAGCTGGCCGCGCAGCGGCGCACGGAGCGCGACCTCAAGCAGCTCGACGCCCTCCTCGAGCGCCGCGAGCAGGCCTGGGCCTCGGGCGACGCGGAGGCCTTCGTGACGGCGGACGCGACCTTCCACCTGGCCGTGGTGGCCGCGTCCCACAACGACGTGATGACGGCGATGTACGCGGACCTCGGCGAGGTCATGCGGGACTGGCTGCGCGAGGACGTCGGCGAGAAGCTGACCCCCGAGAGCCACATGGACCACGCCCGGCTCGTCGACGCGATCCGGGAGAGCGACGCGGAGGCGGCGGCGAAGGAGGCCGCGGGCTACCCCTTCATGTGCCGCCCGGAGCTCTTCGAGGACTCGGCACGGGCCTGATCCGAGCCGCCGGGCCACCGGGCCACCTGACCACCGGGCCGGGCCGTGACCCTCACTTGTCGTGGCTGACCCAGACCGTCCGGATCTCTTTCCAGCACCGCCCGGTGAGCCGCACGGTCGAGGCGGGCCCCGCCTCGACGGGCACTCCGTCGCTGTCGATGTCCCACCACTGCTCGCACTCCACGTGCAGGCGCACCCGGTCGGGCTCGGGGTAGGGGTTGTGGCAGTACGCGACCGCCTCCGAGCCCTCGACGTCGGTGCGGCACTCCGCGCCGAACGGCCGGGGTTCGTCAACCTCCACATGTGCGCGTGGCGGCTCGGCCTCTGTGACGGCGTGTGACGCGGCGCCGTGCGGCAGGGCGATCAGCAGGGTGAGAGCGGCGAGCACCGCGGGAGATGACGGGCGCACACCTCAGGGTGCGCGGACAGGCCCCGGCCCCGCCTGGCCGGTGAGCCGAACGGGTGACGCCCCGCCTCCCGCGCGATGCGGGGGACGGGGCGTCAGAAGCGTACGTAATGCCTGCTCAGGCACCCATCATGTGCACGCCGCCGTCGACGTGGATGATCTCGCCGGTCGTCTTCGGGAAGAAGTCCGAGAGCAGCGCGACGATGCCGCGGCCCGCGGGCTCCGGGTCGGCCATGTCCCAGTCCAGCGGCGAACGGGTGTTCCAGACGTCCGCGAGGTCGGCGAAGCCGGGGATGGACTTGGCGGCCATGGAGCCGATCGGACCCGCCGAGATCATGTTGCAGCGGATGTTCTCCTTGCCCAGATCACGGGCGAGGTAGCGGCTCGTGGCCTCCAGTGCGGCCTTGGCCGGGCCCATCCAGTCGTACTTCGGCCAGGCGAACTGCGCGTCGAAGGTGAGGCCGACGACCGAGGCACCGTCCTCGAACAGCGGGCGGCAGGCCATGGTGAGCGACTTCAGGGAGAACGCCGAGACGTGCATCGCCGTCGCGACGTCCTCGAAGGACGCCTCGAGGAAGTTGAAGGCACCCTGCGGCGCGAAGCCGATGGAGTGCACGACGCCGTCGAGGCCGCCGAGCTCGTCCTTGACCAGGCCCGCGAGCCGGTCCAGGTGCTCCTGGTTGGTCACGTCGAGCTCGATGACCTTGGCGGGCTTGGGCAGCTTCTTCGCGATGCGCTCGGTGAGCGTGGGACGCGGGAAGGCGGTGAGGATGACCTCGGCACCCTGCTCCTGCGCGACCTTGGCCGCGTGGAACGCGATGGAGGACTCCATCAGGACGCCCGTGATCAGGATCTTCTTGCCGTCGAGAATTCCGCTCATGGTGATCAGTGACCCATGCCCAATCCGCCGTCAACGGGGATGACGGCTCCAGTGATGTACGACGCGTCGTCCGAGGCGAGGAACTTCACCGCGGCGGCGATCTCCTCGGGCTGCGCGTAACGGCCGAGCGGCACCTGCGCCACGATGTTCGACCGCTGCTCGTCCGTGAGCACCTTGGTCATGTCGGTGTCGACAAAACCCGGCGCGACGACGTTGAAGGTGAGGTTGCGCGACCCGAGCTCACGGGCGAGGGAGCGCGCGAAGCCGACCAGGCCGGCCTTGGAGGCGGCGTAGTTCGCCTGCCCCGGACCGCCCATCAGGCCGACGACCGAGGAGATCAGGACGACACGGCCCTTCCTGGCGCGCAGCATGCCGCGGTTGGCGCGCTTGACGACACGGAAGGTCCCGGTGAGGTTCGTGTCGAGGACGGACGTGAAGTCCTCCTCGGACATCCGCATGAGGAGCTGGTCCTTGGTGATCCCGGCGTTGGCCACCAGAACCTCCACGGGACCGTGCTTCTCCTCGATCTCCTTGTAGGCCTGCTCCACCTGCTCGGTGTCGGTGATGTCGCACTTGACGGCGAGGACTCCGAGCTCGGTGAGGGCCTGGGGCGGTTCACCCGAGCGGTAGGTGATCGCGACCTTGTCGCCTGCGTCGGCGAAGACGCGGGCGATGGCGAGGCCGATGCCCCGGTTTCCTCCGGTGACGAGAACCGAGCGGCTCAACGGATCACCCTTTCGATAGCGGTCTGGTACCTCGAAAACCTATCGGTACGGTGCTCCATACGGAGAATCGACGACCGACAGTGGCGTACCGGACTCACTGTCGGGTCCCTACAGAAAACTCTGGCCGCCGGGCCTCCACGCGCGACATGATCTGACCGACCGGTGCCGACAGCAGGGAGACATCCGTGCCCCATTCCATCGATGAAGCCTTCACGGCGCTGCCCCTGCGGGCGCTCGCCGATGCGGCCCTGGCCCGCGCGCGTGCCCTGGGCGCGGAGCACGCGGACTTCCGCTTCGAGCGGGTGCGCAGCGCGTCCTGGCGGCTGCGGGACGCCAAGCCGTCCGGTACGTCGGACACCACGGACCTCGGCTACGCGGTCCGTGTCGTGCACGGCGGAACCTGGGGCTTCGCCTCGGGCGTGGACCTGACGATGGACGCGGCGGCGAAGGTCGCGTCGCAGGCCGTGGCGATGGCGAAGCTTTCGGCCAAAGTCATCAAGGCGGCCGGGTCGGACGAGCGCGTCGAGCTCGCCCATGAGCCGGTGCACGCGGAGAAGACCTGGGTGTCGGCGTACGAGATCGACCCCTTCTCCGTGCCGGAGGAGGAGAAGAGCGGGCTGCTCGCCGAGTGGAGTTCCCGCCTCCTTGCCGCCGACGGCGTCTCGCACGTCGACGCCTCGCTGCTCACCGTGCACGAGAACAAGTTCTACGCGGACACGGCGGGGACGGTGACCACGCAGCAGCGGGTCCGCCTGCACCCGCAGCTCACCGCGGTGGCGGTCGACGAGACGAGCGGCGAGTTCGACTCGATGCGCACCATCGCGCCGCCGGCCGGGCGCGGCTGGGAGTACCTCACGGGGACCGGCTGGGACTGGGACGCCGAGCTGGAGCGCATCCCCGGGTACCTCGCCGAGAAGATGCGGGCGCCCAGCGTGGAGGCCGGCTCGTACGACCTGATCGTCGATCCGTCGAACCTCTGGCTGACCATCCACGAGTCCATCGGCCACGCCACCGAGCTGGACCGCGCCCTCGGCTACGAAGCGGCGTACGCGGGGACGTCGTTCGCCACCTTCGACCAGCTCGGCAAGCTGGCGTACGGCTCGTCGATCATGAATGTGACGGGCGACAGGACCGCCGAGCACGGACTTGCGACCATCGGGTACGACGACGAGGGCGTGGCCGCGCAGTCCTGGGACCTGGTGAAGGACGGCACCCTGGTCGGCTATCAGCTGGACCGGCGCATAGCGAAGCTCACCGGCTTCGAGCGCTCCAACGGCTGCGCGTACGCGGACTCCCCCGGCCATGTGCCGGTGCAGCGCATGGCGAACGTGTCGTTGCAGCCGGATCCGGGCGGGCTCTCCACGGAGGATCTGATCGCGGGCGTCGATCGCGGCATTTACGTGGTGGGCGACCGGTCCTGGTCGATCGACATGCAGAGGTACAACTTCCAGTTCACCGGGCAGCGCTTCTACCGCATCGAGAACGGCCGCATCGCCGGTCAGCTGCGTGATGTCGCGTACCAGGCGACGACGACCGACTTCTGGGGTTCGATGGCCGCGGTCGGCGGCCCGCAGACGTACGTACTCGGCGGTGCCTTCAACTGCGGCAAGGCCCAGCCGGGCCAGGTCGCGGCTGTCTCGCACGGCTGCCCCTCGGCCCTGTTCCGAGGCGTGAACATCCTCAACACCACGCAGGAGGCGGGTCGATGAGCCGTAGCAGCAAGCCTTACGAGATCGTCGAGCGCGCCCTCGAACTGTCCACCGCCGACGGCTGTGTGGTCATCGCAGACGAGCACTCGACCGCGAACCTGCGCTGGGCGGGCAACGCCCTGACCACCAACGGCGTCACCCGCGGCCGCACCCTCACCGTCATCGCGACCGTCGACGGCAAGGAGGGCACCGCGTCCGGCGTCGTCTCGCGCGCGGCCGTGACCGCCGCCGAGCTGGAGCCGCTGGTCCGCGCGGCCGAGCACGCCGCGCGCGGGGCCGGTCCCGCCGAGGACGCGCAGCCGCTGGTGGCCGGGACAAAGGAGTCCGCGGACTTCAGGGACGCGCCCGGCGAGACGTCCTCCGCGGTCTTCACGGACTTCGCCCCCGCGCTCGGCGAGGCGTTCGCCACCGCCCGCGCGGGCGGGCGTGAGCTGTACGGCTTCGCGAACCACGAACTCGTGACGAGCTACCTCGGTACGTCGACGGGCCTGCGCCTGCGGCACGACCAGCCCAACGGCACCCTCGAACTCAACGCCAAGTCCCCCGACCGCACGAAGTCGGCGTGGGCGGGGCGTGCCACGCGGGACTTCAGGGACGTCGACCCCGCGGCGCTCGACGCGGAGCTCGCCAAGCGGCTGGGATGGGCGCAGCGGCGCGTCGATCTGCCCGCGGGGCGGTACGAGACGCTGCTGCCGCCGACCGCCGTCGCCGACCTGCTGATCTACCAGCTGTGGTCGGCTTCGGCACGGGACGCGGCCGAGGGCCGGACGGTGTTCTCCAAGCCGGGCGGCGGCACCCGGGTGGGCGACCGGCTCGCCGAGCTGCCCCTGACGCTGCGCAGCGACCCGAACGAGCCCGGCCTTGAGTCCGCGCCGTTCGTGCTCGCGCACGCATCGGGCGGCGACTCCTCCGTCTTCGACAACGGGCTTCCGCTGGTCGCCACCGACTGGGTGCGCGCGGGCGAGCTCGCGCATCTGACCAGCACCCGGCACAGCGCGGGCCTGACCGGTCTGCCGGTGGCGCCCGCCATAGACAACCTCATCCTCGACGGCGGCACCGACCGCTCCCTGGAGGAGATGGTCGCGGGCACGCAGCGCGGGCTGCTCCTGACCTGCCTCTGGTACATACGGGAGGTCGACCCGGCCACGCTGCTGCTCACCGGGCTCACCAGGGACGGCGTCTACCTCGTGGAGAACGGCGAGGTCGTCGGCGAGGTGAACAACTTCCGCTTCAACGAGTCGCCGGTCGACCTGCTCTCGCGGGCCGCCGAGGCCGGGCGGACGGAAAAGACGCTTCCCAGGGAGTGGGGCGACTGGTTCACCAGGGCCGCGATGCCTGCCCTGCGCATCCCCGACTTCAACATGAGCTCGGTCAGCCAAGGCGTGTGACGCCCATAGACTGGCCGGTGCCAGCCGGTACCGGCCAGGAGCCTTTCGACCGGCCAGAAACCTCTCAAGGAGACACAGGACCGTGACGGACATCGTCGACGAGCTGAAGTGGCGGGGCCTTTTCGCCCTGTCCACGGACGAAGATGCACTGCGCAAGGCGCTCGCGGACGGTCCCGTCACGTTCTATTGCGGCTTCGACCCGACCGCGGCCAGCCTGCACGTCGGGCACCTGGTGCAGGTCCTCACGGTGGCCCGCCTCCAGCAGGCGGGGCACCGGCCGCTCGCCCTGGTGGGCGGCGCCACGGGTCAGATCGGTGACCCGCGGCCGACCGCCGAGCGCACCCTGAACGACCCGGAGACGGTCGCGAACTGGGTGGCCCGGCTGCGTTCGCAGATCGAGCCGTTCCTGTCCTTCGAGGGCGAGAACGCCGCGACGATGGTCAACAACCTGGACTGGACCGCGGGGATGTCCGCGATCGAGTTCCTGCGGGACATCGGCAAGCACTTCCGCGTGAACAAGATGCTGACCAAGGACTCCGTGGCCCGCCGCCTGGAGTCGCAGGAGGGCATCTCGTACACGGAGTTCAGCTACCAGCTGCTCCAGGGCATGGACTTCCTGGAGCTCTACCGGCGCTACGGCTGCACCTTGCAGACCGGCGGCAGCGACCAGTGGGGCAACCTCACGGCGGGCATCGACCTGATCCACCGCCTGGAGCCGGACGCCACGGTGCACGCCGTCGGCACGCCGCTGATGGTCAAGGCGGACGGCACCAAGTTCGGCAAATCCGAGGGCGGCGCCGTCTGGCTCGACCCCGAGATGACCACGCCGTACGCGTTCTACCAGTTCTGGCTGAACGTGGACGACCGCGACGTCTCGACGTACATGCGCATCCTCAGCTTCAAGTCCCGCGAGGAGCTCGAGGAGATCGAGAAGCTCACCGAGGAGCGTCCGCAGGCCCGCGCGGCCCAGCGCGCGCTCGCCGAGGAGCTGACGACGCTGGTGCACGGCGCCGACCAGTGCGCCGCGGTCATCGCCGCGTCCAAGGCGCTGTTCGGCCAGGGCGAGCTCGGCGACCTCGACGAGGCGACGCTGAGCGCGGCACTCTCCGAGCTGCCGCGCGTCCAGGTCACGGAGCTCGGCCCGGTGGTGGACCTGCTCGCGGAGGTCGGCCTGGTGGCGAGCAAGTCCGCGGCCCGGCGCACGGTCAAGGAGGGCGGTGCCTACGTGAACAACGCGAAGGTCGCCTCGGAGGACGCCGTGCCGTCGCGCGAGGACCTGCTGCACGGGCGCTGGCTGGTGCTGCGCCGGGGCAAGAAGAACCTGGCGGCCGTCGAGGTCACCGCGGGCTGACAGATCACCCGCGAAGGGGGCCGGTCCGTACGGGCCGGCCCCCTTCGCGTGCCTCTTACCCGCAGGTCAGGCACGTTGCTGCTTGTTGCCTCTGATCATCTTGTACAGCATGTCTCCGACGCCCACGACGACGAGCGCGGCCACGAGCTGCAGGGCGTGCCGGCCCCAGTCGATGCCCTTGGTGTCGGCGATGCCGAACCCAGAGGCAAGCGAGTTGCCGATGATCGCGCCGATGATGCCGAAGATCGTGGTCAGCCAGAGCGGACTGTGCTGCTTCCCGGGCAGGATCGCCTTGGCGAGCAGCCCCAGCACGAATCCGACGACGATGGCCCACAACCAGCTCATAGCTGCCTCCTCATCCGGCTCAACATGAGCATTACGGTCAGTGTCGACCGATCCTCCATACGGCGCATGTCGGGCACCCCCATACGTGGCACGGCGCAGTCAGGACACCGAGAAGGAACCTGCCCCGGTCTCGAAGGCTGCGCAGCCCCGGCGTAACGTGGAGCAGGTCCGGGCCGGGGAGCGCCCGGCTTCTTGTGAGCAGGCGGTGGAATGTGATGCGGAAGCAGAGCGGCGCCCAGGTATTCCGGATCACAGGGGCCCGGCAGGGTCTCGCGGAGGATGTACGGGGCAGGCAGCGCCGGTACGTGATCTCGATGTCGATCCGCACTCTTTCGGTCATCGCCGCCGCGGTGCTGTGGAACGTCGAGCGGCATGTCGCTTTCGTCGCTCTGGTGCTCGGCATCCTCCTGCCGTACATCTCCGTCGTGATCGCCAACGCGGGCCGGGAGAACGCCCCCTCGTTGCCGTCGACCTTCGTACCGGCACCATCCCGGCCAATCCTTCCGCCGCCGCCGGTGCGCGAAGAGGCCGCGGAACCCGTCCCGGAAGGCGGCGCGGGCCCGACGCGGGGCGGGCCCAACGCTCCGTACGGGCAACAGAACTGACCGTCGACGTTGCGCCAAGCTCAAGAAAAGCTCAGATCAATCATGTAGTTCCGGTGCCGGGTAGCCGGTCCCCCGTGACATACTTCGTACGCGCTCCGCATCCCCCGTCGGAGCGACAGACCGACGCCGGGCAGCTCCCCCCGTGGCTGCTCGGCGTCGCCTTGTTTTGAACGCACTTGGACGTTAGCTGTGAGCGACGAAACACCGATCTGTTCCGCCAAGGGCTGCCGCGCCGCCGCCGTGTGGGTGCTCGCGTGGAACAACCCGAAGATCCACACTCCGGAGCGCCGCAAGACGTGGCTCGCCTGTGAGGAACACCGCGAGCACCTCTCCCAATTCCTGGGCGTACGCAGCATGTTGAAGGACGTCGTGCCGCTGGCCGAGTGGGAAGCCCGAAGCGAGTCCTCCGACTCCTAGCCGCCGATCGCCGACATCGGGCGGTCGGGCTGCAGGAACGCCGGGTCGTCCAGGCCCGAGCCGGCCTTCTTGCCCCACATCGCGAGCTTCCATATGCGTGCGATCGCCTCGTCCGAGCCGTCCTCGCTGTCCTCGGGCCTCGCCCGCAGGGCCCCGCGCAGGTCGGTTTCCTCGGTGGCGAACAGGCAGGTGCGGACCTGGCCGTCGGCCGTCAGGCGGGTGCGGTCGCAGGCCGAGCAGAACGGGCGGGTGACGGAGGCGATGACGCCGACGCGATGCGGTCCGCCGTCGACGATCCAGCGCTCGGCCGGCGCGGAGCCGCGCTCGCCGGAGCCCTCTTCGGTGAGCTCGAAGCGGGTACGCAGCGACTTCAGGATGTCACCGGCGGTGATCATTCCGTCGCGCTTCCAGCCGTGCTGGGCGTCAAGGGGCATCTGCTCGATGAACCGCAGTTCGTAGTCGTTCTCGACGGCCCAGGCGAGGAGGTCGGGGGCCTCGTCGTCGTTCAGGCCGGGCATCAGGACCGTATTCACCTTGACCGGGGTCAGGCCCGCCTCGCGGGCCGCTTCGAGGCCCTCCAGGACGTCCTTGTGGCGGTCGCGGCGGGTGAGGGTCTTGAAGACGTCGGGGCGCAGCGTGTCCAGGGAGACGTTCACCCGGTCGAGGCCCGCGGCCTTGAGGGCCTTGGCGGTGCGCTTGAGGCCGATGCCGTTCGTCGTCAGGGACATCCTGGGGCGCGGCTCCAGCTGGGCGCAGCGCTCGACGATGCCGACGAGGCCGGGGCGCAGCAGCGGCTCGCCGCCGGTGAAGCGGATCTCGGTGACGCCGAGCTGCGTCACGGCGATCCGGATGAGACGGACGATCTCGTCGTCGCTGAGGAGCTCGGACTTGGACAGCCACTGCAGGCCTTCTTCGGGCATGCAGTACGTGCAGCGCAGGTTGCACTTGTCCGTCAGCGAAACCCGCAGATCGGTGGCCACTCGGCCGTAGGTGTCGATGAGCACGTGGGCCCCCTCCCTGATCCTGTTCAGCCGGTTCGGTTCAGATACCACGAGCCTACGTGACGGGACTGACAGCGTCGGGGGCCCGATCCCACGAGGAGCGGCACGGCCGCGTCGTAGAGATCTACCAACGATCTACGACGCGGCCGCTGACCTGCGTGTTTCAAGGGGAACTGAGGGTGATCAGTGGGCTCCGGTACCGGTGAGGGACCGTACCTCCAGCTCCGCGTACTTGCCCTTGTCGGCCTCTTCCTTCGACAGGAGCGTGCCGATCCAGCCGAGCAGGAAGCCCACCGGGATCGAGATGAGGCCCGGGTTCTCCAGCGGGAACCAGTGGAAGTCGACGCCCTTGAACATCGACGTCTTCGGGTTGCCCGAGACGACCGGCGAGAACAGCACCAGGAAGACCGCGGTGAACAGTCCGCCGTAGATCGACCAGAGCGCGCCCTGGGTGGTGAACCGCTTCCAGAAGAGGCTGTAGAGGATCGTCGGCAGGTTGGCGGACGCGGCGACCGCGAAGGCGAGCGCGACGAGGCCCGCCACGTTCAGGTCGCGGGCGAGCGCGCCCAGGGCGATGGAGACGATGCCGATGAAGACCGTGGCCCAGCGGGCCGCCTTCATCTCCTCCTTCTCGGTGGCCTTGCCCTTCTTGATGACGTTGGCGTAGATGTCGTGCGCGAACGACGAGGACGAGGCAAGCGTCAGACCGGCGACGACCGCGAGGATCGTGGCGAACGCGACGGCGGAGATCGTGGCGAGCAGGATGGCGCCCCACGACGAATCGACGCCGCCCAGATGCAGCGCGAGGAGTGGCGCCGCGGTATTGCCCGCCGGGTTGGACTCGATGATCTCGGCCGGCTTGATGAGCGCGGCGGCGCCGAAGCCGAGCGCGATCGTCATCAGGTAGAAGGCGCCGATGATGCCGATCGCCCAGTTCACGGACTTACGCGCGGCCTTGGCGGTCGGCACCGTGTAGAAGCGGATCAGGATGTGCGGCAGGCCCGCGGTACCCAGGACGAGGGCGATGCCCAGCGAGATGAAGTCCAGCTTCGACGTGGAGGTCGCGCCGTACTTCAGACCCGGCTCCAGGAACTTGGTGCCCTGGCCGCTGTTGGAGGCGGCCGTGCCGAGCAGGTCGGAGACGTTGAAGTCGAACTTCAGCAGGACCAGGAAGGTGAGGAGCAGCGTGCCCGCGATGAGCAGCACGGCCTTGACCATCTGGACCCACGTGGTGCCCTTCATGCCGCCGATGGTGACGTACACGATCATCAGCACGCCGACGAGGGCGACGATCCCGATCTTGCCGGCGTCGGACGTGATGCCCAGAAGGAGCGAGACCAGGACGCCCGCGCCCGCCATCTGGGCGAGCAGGTAGAAGATCGACACGACGATCGTGGACGTGCCGGCGGCGGTGCGCACCGGGCGCTGGCGCATGCGGTAGGCGAGCACGTCGCCCATCGTGTAGCGCCCGGAGTTGCGCAGCGGCTCGGCGACCAGGAGGAGCGCCACGAGCCAGGCGACCAGGAAGCCGATGGAGTACAGGAAGCCGTCGTAACCGAAGAGCGCGATGGCGCCCGCGATGCCCAGGAAGGACGCGGCCGACATGTAGTCGCCGGAGACCGCGAGGCCGTTCTGGAAGGCGGTGAACTGACGGCCGCCCGCGTAGAAGTCGGCGGCGCTCTTGGTCTGGCGTCCTGCCCAGACGGTGATGACCAGGGTGGCCACCACGAAGACGGCGAAGAGGGCGATGATCAGCGGCCGGTGCTCGCTCGCCTCACCCGCGGCCAGGACAGTGGTGTTCAGCGCGGGGCTCATGCGCCGCCCTCCATACGGGACTTGATCGCCTCGGCCCTGGGGTCGAGCTTGGTGGCCGCGTGGCGGGAGTACCACCAGGCGATGAGGAACGTGGTCAGGAACTGCGCGAGGCCGAGGACCAGGGCGACGTTGATGTTGCCGAACACCTTGGTGCCCATGAAGCCGCCCGCGTAGTTCGAGAGCAGCACGTACGCGAGGTACCAGACGATGAAGGCGATCGTCAGCGGAAAGGCGAAGGAGCGGTGCGCCTTGCGGAGTTCACCGAACTCGGGGCTCGCTTGCTCCTGGAGGAATTCTTCCGTGGACGGCGCATGGCGAGCGGGGGTTTCTCCGTCCTCGGACGGTGGGGAGGCATCGGTGGCCACGGAGTCTTCTCCTCGTGGTGCGGGTGCGGTGGGGACGGACAGCTGATCCATTGACTCTCTCTGATCCGGCAGTGACGCGGATCACGTGAGCCACGGATGGCGATGCTAAGGCCACGGGACGTGATCCGACAGGGGTCGATGTTGCTTCCGTTACCTGTTCAACGTCTCGACGGCGCGCCTGACGCGGTACCACGGACCGATTTCTTCCGGAATCCATTGCTGGCCTGGGAGTTCGGGGGATAACTTCACCCTGCACGACCCGTCATGTACCTGCC
>NZ_JBNNJZ010000210.1:0-13176 GCF_050270335.1 Streptomyces sp. NPDC059900 | reverse complement strand
CAAGGGGAGAGGGCGGGACAGAATACTTACGGTTCAGTAAGTTTCGGTGCCGTAATCTCCACTGAATCTGTACGCAGCGGTTACGGCTGTGCCCGGCTCGCGGTGACTCGCTCGGCAGTCGCCGGAACCTTTCCTTCCGGTGCGCCGCCCGGAGCTGCGCCGGAAGTCCCGCCGGGAGCCGTGCGCGCCGACCGCACCATGACCAGGACCGCCGCTCCGGCCGCCAGGCCCACCACGCCCGCGACGACCGCCGCCGCGTTCAGGCCGGAGGCGAACGCCGTCCGCACGGCATGATCGCCAAGCGTGCCACGCATCGCCGACGCGCCACCCCCCGCGACGGTGTGAGCCGCGTCATGGCCGAGCGTGTCCTGCATCCGCGAGGTCAGCACCGTGCCGAAGACGGCGACGCCGAGCGCGTACCCGAGCTGGCGGAACGTGTTGACCGCGCCGCCCGCCATCCCGGAGTTCGCCGGCGGCACCGCGGCGAGGGCCGCGCCGCCCAGCGCGGGCGAGACCAGGCCGGTGCCGACGCCCGCGAGCGTGAGCCCCGGCACCAGCGCGCCCCAGGACGACCCGGCGTCGAGCACCGCGAGCGCGACCCCGCCCGCGCCGATCAGGAGCAGCCCCACGCCGATGGTCAGCCGCGCGGGCACCCCGTGCAGGAGCCGTCCGCCGATCGCGGCGACCACGAACGAGGTCGCGGCCAGCGGCAGCATCACCAGGCTGCCGGTCACCGGGCTCATGCCGAGCACGGTCTGGAGCCAGATCGACAGATAGGGCATCAGGCCGAACGCGGCCGCGTTGTAGCCGATCGCGCCGACCAGGACGCCGGTGAAGGCCGGCATGCGCAGGAGCTTCAGGTCGAGCAGCGGATGTGCGACACGGCGTTCCACGGCCACGAAGGCGGCGAGCGCGAGCACCGCGACCGCGAGGGTCACCACGGTGGGCGCCGACGTCCAGCCCTCCGAACCGGCCCGCACCACCCCGTACGTCAGCGCGCCCGCGAAGAGCGCGAACGTCACCGTGCCCGCCCAGTCGACCCGCCGCCCCGCCTGCCCCTTGGACTCCGGCACCACGCGCAGCGTCAGCCACATCGCCGCGACGCTCACCGGCAGGTTCACGAAGAAGATCCACCGCCAGCCCGGCCCCTCGGTGAGCAGCCCGCCGACGATCGGCCCCATCGCCGCGGCGGCCCCGCTGACCGCGCCCCAGACGCCGAGCGCGACCGACCGGTCCCGCCCCTGGTAGGCGGCGCCGAGCAGCGGGAGCGTCGTCGCGAACATCGCCGCGGCGCCGAGCCCCTGCAAGGCGCGGGCGGCCACCAGGACATCCGCGTTCGTGGCGAGCCCGCAGCCCAGCGAGGCGAGCGCGAAGAGCGCGGTGCCCGCCACGTTGAGCCGCCGTCGGCCGAGCACGTCCGCCGCGGCCCCGACTCCGAGCAGCAGTGCGGCAAGGGCGAGCGCGTAGCCGTCGATCACCCATTGCAGATCACTCAGCGAGGCGTCGAGCGCCCTCGCCATGTCGGGCAGCGCCACGACCACGATGGTCACGTCCAGCAACAGCATGAACGTCCCCAGGCATACCGCTGTGAGCGGCCCCCATGTACGCATTTCCAGTCTCCTCGTGCGATCGGTGTGACCCTCGTACGATGGAGGCCGACCGGACGATCGAAGTCACCAGCCGAGTGAGAGCGAAGGAATCCGACACCGATGGGCGTTGCAGTAACGGAATCCCACCACCTGGGCGTACAGGACTCGCTGGACGTCAGACTCCTCCAGGCGCTGGAGATCGACGGACGCGCGCCCTTCAGCAAGATCGCCGCCGTCCTCGGTGTCTCCGACCAGACCGTGGCACGCCGCTACCGCAGGCTCGTCTCCGAAGGCAGCCTGCGGGTCGTCGCCGTCCGGGACCACGAGCGGCTCGGCCATGACCAGTGGATGCTGCGCCTGCGCTGCGCACCGGACGGCGCCGAGGCCATCGCCGGCGCCCTGGCCCGCCGCCCCGACACCGCGTGGATCGGCCTCACCTCCGGCGGCACCGAGGTGGTCTGCTGCACCCGGCCCCGCACCCGCACCGACCAGGACGACCTGCTGCTCGGCAAGCTCCCCCGCACCCCGCACATCATCGACATCCACGCCCAGCAGGTCCTGCACCGCTTCTTCGGCGGCCCCGACGGCTGGCTGATGAAACACGGGCCGCTCACCGGCGAGGAGATCGCGGCCCTGCGCCCCGCCACGGCGAGCGGCCCCTCAGCCGTCGGCCACGACGGACGCCCGCGGATCGAGCCGGAGGACGAGCCGCTCGTCGCCGCGCTCGAAGAGGACGGCCGCGCGACCTACCCCGAGCTCCAGCGGGCCACCGGACGCTCGGAGTCCGCGGTCAAGCGCCGCCTGGGCGCTCTGGTGGCATCCGGCGCGATCTACCTCGACATCGAGTACGCCAACACCCTCATCGACCTGCACGTCGGGGCGATGCTCTGGATCACCACCGCACCATGGGCCCTGGAATCCGTGGGCAGGGCCCTGGCCTCCCACGCGGAGATCGCCCACGCGAGCGCCGTCGCGGGGCCCTCGAACATCATGGCCACGGCCGTGACCCGGGACATCCCCGGCCTCTACGCCTACCTCAGCGGGAAGCTCGGCCGGCTCGACGGCGTCCAGCACGTCGAGAGCGCGCCGTTCATGCGCCGCGTCAAGCAGCTCACCTACCGGCCCCACCTGCGCTGACGGTGGGGGCTACCTGCGCTGACGCCGCCGGTGCAGCCGGTCCCCGCCCGCCAGGATCGACGCCGCGAGCGCGTCCGCCGCGCCCTGCGCCGAGGCCCGCCGCTCGCCGTGCAGCAGCACGAAGTCGACCGCGCCGAGCTCCGGAAGGCCCGCCCGCTCCGGGACGCGGACCAAACCCGGCGGGATCAGGCCGTGGGAGTGCGCCATCACGCCGAGCCCCGCGCGGGCCGCGGCGACCAGGCCGTTGAGGCTGCCGCTCGTGCAGGCGATCCGCCAGGCACGGCCGCGCCGCTCCAGGGCCTCGAGGGCCAGCGCGCGGGAGATGCCCGGCGGCGGGAACACGACGAGCGGAACCGGCTGCTCGGGATCGAGCCGCAGCCGCTCGGCGCCGATCCACACCAGCTCGTCGTGCCAGACCAGCTCGCCGCGCGGGTCCTCCGGACGCCGCTTGGCCAGGACGAGGTCGAGCTTGCCCGCGTCCAGCTTCTCGTGCAGCGTGCCGGACAGCTCGACCGTCAGCTCCAGATCGACGTCCGGATGGTCGTGCCGGAACGACTCCAGGATGTCGGTGAGCCGGGTCAGGACGAAGTCCTCCGAGGCCCCGAACCGCAGCCGCCCGCCGAGCCGCGTCCCGGTGAAGAACGCGGACGCCTGCTCGTGCACCTCCAGGATCCGCCGCGCGAAGCCGAGCATCGCCTCGCCGTCCTCGGTCAGCTCCACCGAGTGCGTGTCGCGCGCGAAGAGCTGGCGTCCGGTGGCGTCCTCCAGACGGCGCACGTGCTGGCTCACCGTGGACTGGCGAAGCCCCAGGCGCCGGGCGGCCTGCGTGAAGCTCAGCGTCTGGGCCACGGCGAGGAGCGTACGGAGCTGGGCGGGGTCGTACATGGTCACCAGGCTAGCGCGGCTATCGCGGAACGTGATGACAGTCAGAGCGGTATCCGGGATTCCCGATCGCGGTGATCAGGAGGATCATCGAGAGGGCACGATGCGAACCGAACCGATGGAGCGAAGTGAAACGCCCGAGCTGGCCCACCTGGATGCCGATCGACCCCTACATCCTGGCGTTGCTCGGCACAGTAGGTGTCGCCGCGCTGCTGCCCGCGCGCGGCGTCGGCGCCGACATCGCGGGCGGGGCCTCCACCGCTGCCGTCGCGTTCCTCTTCTTCCTCTACGGGGTGCGGCTCTCCACCCGCGAGGCGCTCGACGGCCTCAAGCACTGGCGGCTCCACATCACCGTCCTGGCCTGTACGTTCCTCGTCTTCCCGCTGCTCGGGCTCGCCGCCAAGGGGCTCGTCCCGTACGTCCTGACGCCCGCCCTCTACAGCGGGTTCCTCTTCCTGACGCTCGTGCCCTCGACGATCCAGTCGTCGATCGCCTTCACCTCCATGGCCCGCGGCAACGTCCCCGCGGCGATCTGCGCGGGCTCCTTCTCCTCGCTCGCCGGGATCGTCATCACGCCGCTGCTCGCGGCGGCCCTGCTCGGCAACAGCGGCGGCGGGTTCTCCGCGGACTCGGTCCTGAAGATCGTGCTGCAACTCCTCGTGCCGTTCCTCGCGGGCCAGTTCACGCGCCGGTGGATCGGCGGCTTCGTCGCACGCCACAAGAAGGTGCTCGGCTACGTCGACCGCGGCTCGATCCTGCTCGTCGTCTACACCGCGTTCAGCGAGGGCATGGTGCAGGGCATCTGGCACCAGGTGACGCCGCTGCGGCTCGGCGCGCTGCTCGGCGTCGAGGCGGTGCTGCTCGCCGTGATGCTCGCCCTGACCTGGTACGGCGCCAAGCGGATGGGCTTCGACCGCGCGGACCGCGTGGCCATCCAGTTCGCCGGGTCGAAGAAGTCCCTGGCGGCCGGACTGCCCATGGCCAGCGTCCTGTTCGGGGCCCAGGCCTCGCTCGCCGTGCTGCCGCTGATGCTCTTCCACCAGATGCAGCTGATGGTCTGCGCGGTGATCGCCAAGCGGCGCTCGCGCGACCCCGAGGAATTCGCCGGCGTCACGGGGACGTCGCGAGCCGCAGAGACACGAACCGCGGTCGGTACAGGGACACGTTCCGGCTGACGTTGGCCTGCGCGCTCTGCGGCGCCGCGTCCAGCCAGTTGACGTCGTAACTGAGCAGCAGCCGCCCGTTCCCGCTGAGCGCCGGATGGGCCTGGGGGTTGTACGCGGCCATGTCCTGCTCGGCCGAGCCGTCCTTCGGCAGGGGCGTCGAAAAGCCCTTCGCGGGACCGTGCCAGGGGCCGGTGGGCGCACACGCCCAGTAAGACGTCACGTTGGTCAGGCCCTCGGTGCCCGCGGCCATGGTGAACAGGACGTACGTCCCCTTCACGCGCACCACGGTGAACGCGCTGCCCACACCCTTGCGTTCGCCGTCGCCCAGGACGTGGCGCGGCTTGCCGGACTCCGTCCAGTCGTCGCCGTTCCAGTACCGCCACGCGCCGGGCTCCGCGAGCCTGCCCTTGGGTACGCGTGCCACATAGGCGTGCGAGGCGGGGCGGGCGGCGGCCTTGCCGTCGTTGCCGCCGAAGACGTACGTCCAGTCGCCGTCGTCGACCGTCGTCGTGCCGTACAGGACGCGCTTGTCGGGCTCCGGCACGGCAGTCTGGTCGGAGACCTTCACGATGCCCTCGACGCGCAGGTCGGGCAGCGAGAGCGTGGCGACCTCGGTGGCGGTCGGTACGCCGTAGATCCACGGTCCTGTCCCGGTGGCGCGGGTCCACAGCAGGACGCGTACGACGTCGTCGGACGAGCCGGGGGAGCGGGGCTCCACCTTCGCCGCGACCGGCCAACGCCACTGCTGCGGTGCCGGGTCGGGGAAGAGCGGTGCGGGCAGAGTGCGCTGCAAGGTGCCCGAACGCGACATCACCACGGCGGAGTTGCGGACCATGGGCGCGGTCGCGTCGCGCCAGGTGTGGGGCTGGCCCGCAGGGTTGGGCGGTGCGTGGACCTGGCCGAGGAACGTGTCGGAGAACAGCCACAGGAGCCGCCCGTCCGGCAGCCGCACGGAGTGCGTGCCGTCGCCGCCGGTCCAGTCGTCGGCCCGCGTCGTGTCGTCGCCGTAGCGGGCGAACGCCCCGGTCACCTTGTCGTCGGCGGCCCAGGACGAGACGGTCCGCGCCTCGCATGCGTCACCGCCCTCCCGGTCCTCCGGGAGGGCGATGAGGAGCACGGCCGCACAGGCCAGGGCGAGCAGCAGGACGATCCAGGTCCTGCGCGCGCTCCGGCCTCCGCGTTGACCTTGGTCGACGGACACGTGCGGGACGTTAGTTGCTCGGGCGGATGTGGTCCATGGGGAGCCATGCCACGGTGTCCCGCGTCACAGGGACCTTTGACCCGCCGTCACTTCCCAGCTCGGTCAGCTCCGCGTCGCTCAACGCACGGTCGTAGACGCGCACTTCATCGATGGAACCCGTGAAGTGGGCACGGCTGTCGACGCGTTGCCCGACGTGGAATCCGTAGCCGGAATTGCGGGTCACCGTTCCGGGCACGTCGGCGGTGGTGATCCGGGTGCCGTCGACGGACAGCGTCAGCTGCCCTCCGCCGCGGCGCAGCGCGATGTGATGCCACTGGCCGTCGTTGTAGGCGCCCGTGGTGCGCACCGACGCGGACTTCGGGGCGGTGGCGCCCTCGCGTGTGGTGATCAGGCCCGTGACACGGTTGCTCGCGGGCTCGCCGCGCAGCCACACCTGCGGCTGGTTGGTGCCGATGCCGCCCATCCACAGCAGGGGCTGTTCGCCGCTGGTCGCGGAGTAGCGGAACCACAGGGAAGCCGTGAAGTCCTTGTCGCCGAGCGGCAGTTCCTTGCGGAACGGCAGGCGTACGGCGTCGTTCGTGCCGTCGAAGGAGACGGCCCCGCCGAACCGGCCCTCGGTCGTGGACGCCCCGCCGAGCACGGCCGCGCCCCTCGCGTGCGGAGCACGGTCACTGGTCGTCGGGTCGGGTCCGCGGCGCGGCTGGAGCCAGTCCTCGGTGAAGCGCGCGAAGCGGATCTCGTCGCGGGCGTCGACCGCCCCGCCCTCGTACATCAGGCCCACGTGCCCGTCGTCGGCCCGCACCAGGTCCGAGTAGCCGGACCAGTCCGTGGTCACCGTCGTGCCGCGGTCCACGCTGTCCCAGGTGCGGCCGCCGTCGTACGAGGAGCGGATCTGCATCGTGCGGCGCCGGTCGGGGTCGCCGGGGCAGGCAAGCAGCATGCGCTTGCCGAACTGGAGCGTGGAGCACTGCACTTGGGGTGCGTAGAGATCGGGAATGGCCTTGAAGGGAGCGGCGAAGCTGTTGCCCCCGTCGCGGCTGACCGTGTGGGTGCGGTGGCCCAGATCGGTGCCGTCCTGCTCGCGCCCGCTGACGTAGAGGGCGCCGTCCGGGCGCTCCGTGACGGTCATCTCCGACGGCTTCTGCCGGAAGGTGCCCTCGGGCGGTATCGGGTACGAGTCCGTGGCGCCGATCTTCCAGTTGTCGCCGCCGTCGTCGCTGACGATCAGCGCCGCGTGGTTCGCGGTGACCCGGCTGCCGTTCCACGTCTCGGTGTTGGCGGTGAAGACGAGGCGCCCCGCGTGCCGGCCGCGGGTCAGCTGGAGGCCGTGCACGGGCCCGGTGGCGTACCAGGAGTTCCAGTCCTCCGGCAGGATCTGGTCGCTCAGGTCGCGCGGCGCCGACCAGCTGCGGCCGTCGTCGTCGCTGTACTGGAGGTGCGGGGTGCGGTCGCAGGGCACGGCGCAGTTCTGCCCGTCCGTGCGCCCGGTGTTCCATGTCTCCGCCAGGACGATGCGGCCGGTCCTGCGGTCCACGACCGGGGCGGGGTTGCCGTGCGTGTCGCCCGCGCCTTCGTTCACGACCTGGAGCGGACTCCAGGTGCGGCCGCCGTCGTGCGACCGTTTGACCACGATGTCTATGTCGCCCGCGTCGCTGCAGTCGTTGACCCGCCCCTCGGCGAAGGCGAGGAGCGTGCCCTGCACCGTCTTCACCACGGCGGGGATGCGGTAGCAGGCGTATCCGGGATCCTGCGAGGCCTTGAAGAGCACCTGCTGCTCGAATCCCGTCGCGCGGGTATCCGGCGCCGCCTGCGCCGAAGGCCCGGGCAGCAGCGCCCCGGCGGCTGCGGCGACGGCCAGCGCGGCCACGGCGGTGCGTAACGATCTGAGGCGTACACGGAGAGCTGATGGCATGGCGCGGTCCACCCTTCAAGGTGACTGGACATCCTGACATCCCACGTCCAACGTTCGCCTCACAGACGCTACTGGGGTGGCTCGACACCCCACAAGAAGCGTGCGTGGCACGAATGGGTGCGGCCTGGTCAGCGTCAGGGAATCAGTACGACTTTTCCGAGGTTGCCCCGCGCCTCGATCACCGCATGCGCCTTCGCCGCGTCCTGAAGGGCGAACTCGGCGTGCACGGCGGGACGCAGCGCCCCCGTGCCGAAGAGCTTCCACACCTCGCGCCGCCAGGCCTCGTACACCCGGGGCCGCTCGCGCGCGACGAGCCCCATCTGGAAGCCGCTGACCGACTTGGCGCCCACCAGTAGGTCGTACGCCTGGACAGTGCCGCCGCCCGAGCTGTAGGCGACGAGCCGCCCGTGCGGCGCCAGTGCCCGTACGGCCGGTGTGAGCAGTTCGCCGCCGACGGCATCGAGGGCGTAGTCGACGGGCTCGCCCCATGTCTGTTCGTCGTACGTGACGACCTCGTCGGCGCCGAGCGAGCGCAGGAAGGCGGTCTTGTCGGCCGCCCCGGCTCCCGACACGGCTGCGGTGACCCGTGCGGCACCCCTCAACCGGGCCAGTTGCAGGGCGAGATGGCCGACTCCGCCGGCCGCCGCGGTGACCAGCGCGGCCTCTCCCGGCTCGGGCCGCGCGGCGTCGAGCGCGCCGTATGCGACGAGGCCGCTGCGGACGAGGGCCACCGCGTCGACGGCGCTCGCCCCGTCCGGGACGGGCGATGCCATCGTCACGTGCAGGAGCGCGAACTCGGCGTATCCGTGCCCGAAGCAGAGGCCCGTGACGCGGTCGCCCGGCGCGTAACCGCCCACGCCCTCGCCCGTGGACACCACCTCCCCGGCAATCTCGCCGCCGAGCGGGATCGGATCGCGGGGCTCACGGACCTTGCGTACGACGGGCAGCGTGACGCCCGCGGCCTCGACGCGCACGAGGAGCTCGCCGGGTCCCGGTGCGGGCACGGGCACGTCCTCGGTGAAGAGGACCTCGGGGCCACCGCTGTGTTCGTACCGGACGCGACGCATATACACTCCAGGCGCGGAAGAATCGTTGGGAGTCCCAACGGTACTCGCACTTTCATGGGGAAGTCCAACGATTCCCGGATGGGCGGATAGGCTCACACCATGTCCAGGACACCGATCGCCCCCAGCGCCATCCGCACGCTCCCCAGCTGGCTCCTCGGGCGTGCGGCGGCCCGGGGCCGCGGCCTCGTCGCCGAGGCGCTGGCGGGCGAGGACATGAAGATGTGGCACCACGTGGCGCTCTCCGCCGTCGCCGACCAGGGCCCTGTCGCGCAGGCGGCGCTGGGCCGCAGCATCTCGCTCGACCCCAAGGACCTGGTCGGCGTCATCAACGACCTCCAGGACGCCGGACTCGTCCTGCGCACGCCCGACCCCGCCGACCGCCGCAAGAACGCGATCACGATCACGGAGCAGGGCGAGCGGACCCTGGAGCGCTGTGCCGAGGTGGCGCGGCACGCCAACGACGAACTCCTGGCGCCGCTCACGGCCGCCGAGCGGGAGCAGTTCCTCGCCCTGCTCATCCGGGTCTCGGGCACCGGGGCGTAGGGCGAGGCGGGACCCCGTCGGCGCAGGGGGCGCTCCCCGCCGGCCGGGGTCCCGCCGCCGTGCAGCGGGCAGCGGTCGGTCAGCCCGTGGAGGCCGTGGCCCCCATGGCGATCCGGTGCTCGCCCGCGTACACGTTCATGGAAGAGCCGCGCAGGAAACCGACCAGGGTCAGGCCCGTCTCGGCGGCCAGATCGACGGCGAGGGAGGAGGGCGCGGACACGGCGGCCAGCATCGGGATGCCCGCCATCACCGCCTTCTGCGCCAGCTCGAACGAGGCGCGCCCGGAGACGAGCAGCACGGCACGCGACAGCGGAAGGCGGCCGTCCTGGAGGGCCCGCCCGACGAGCTTGTCGACGGCGTTGTGCCGGCCCACGTCCTCCCGTATGTCGAGGAGTTCCCCGTCCTCGGAGAAGAGCGCCGCGGCGTGCAGGCCCCCGGTCCGGTCGAAGACCCGCTGCGCCGCGCGCAGCCGGTCGGGGAGGCACGCGAGCAGGTCGGTCCCGAGCCGGACCGGGGGAGCGGAGCCGCCGTCCGTGTCGTCGATGACCCAGCGGGCCGTCGTACGGACCGCGTCCAGGCTCGCCTTGCCGCACAGGCCGCAGGACGAGGTGGTGTAGACGTTGCGTTCGAGGTTGATGTCGGGCAGGACGAGCCCCGGAGCGGTCTTCACGTCGACCACGTTGTACGTGTTCGACCCGTCCGCGGTGGCCCCGGCGCAGTAGACGATGGACTGGAGGTCGTCCGCCGAGCCGAGCACCCCCTCGCTCACCAGGAAGCCCGCCGCGAGCGCGAAATCGTCGCCCGGCGTGCGCATCGTGATCGCGAGGGGTTTGCCGTTGAGCCGGATCTCCAGCGGCTCCTCCGCGACGAGCGTGTCGGGGCGCTCGCTGACGCCCCCCTCGCGGATGCGGATGACGCGGCGGCGCTCCGTGACTCGTCCCATGTCGATCAGTCCCGGTTCTGTACGTGCTGGTAGCCGAAACGGCCCTTGATGCAGAGGTTGCCGTGGGTCACCGGATTGTCGTGCGGTGAGGTGACCTTCACGATGTCATTGTCCTGCACGTGCAGGGTCAGATTGCAGCCGACTCCGCAGTACGCGCACACCGTCGTCGTCTCGGTCTGCCGCTCCTCGTCCCAGGTCCCCGCGGCCCGCATGTCGAACTCCGACTTGAAGCTGAGCGCGCCGGTCGGGCAGACCTCGATGCAGTTGCCGCAGTACACGCATGCGGAGTCGGTCAGCGGACCGTCGTGCTCGACGGCGATCCGGGCGTCGAAGCCGCGGCCCGTCACGGAGATGGCGAAGGTGTTCTGCCACTGGTCGCCGCAGGCGTCGACGCACTTGTAGCAGAGGATGCACTTGTCGTAGTCGCGCACGTACAGGTCGTTGTCGATCTTGGGTTCTTCGTTGACGCGTGCGGCGTCCGGGCCGAAGCGGCCGGGCTTGGCGTCGTACTCTTTCAGCCACTCCGCGACCTTCGGCGTGGTCGACATGTCGACCGACGAAGCGAGCAGTTCAAGGACCACCTTCCGGCTGTGCCGGGTGCGCTCGGTGTCGGTCAGGACGGTCATGCCCGGCTCCGCGCGGCGCGAGCAGGCGGGAGCCAGCGTGCGGGCGCCCTCGACCTCGACGACACACACCCGGCAGGCGTTCTTCGGGGTGAGCGTGTCGCCCTCGCACAGGGTCGGCACGTCCTTGCCCGCAGCCCGGCAGGCATCCAGGATGGTCGACCCCTCGGGCACTCTGGCGTCCTGCCCGTCCAGCGTGAACTCGACGAGGCGGCGCGGGATTCCCAGCGGTACGGCGGTCATTTGTACGCCCCCAGGCGGTCGATGGCTGATTCCACGGCGTTCCACGCGGTCTGGCCGAGCCCGCAGATCGAGGCGTCCCGCATGGTCCGCCCCACCTCGCGCAGCAGCGCGATGTCACCGGCGGCCGCGGCCCCGGTCCGCTCGACGATGCGGTGCAGGGCCTCCTCCTGGCGGACGGTGCCGACCCGGCAGGGCACGCACTGTCCGCAGGACTCGTCCCGGAAGAACTCGGCGATGCGCAGGAGCACGCGGGGGAGCGGCACGGTGTCGTCCAGGACGAGGACGACACCGGAGCCCAGGGTGGTGCCCGCGTCCCTCGTCCCCTCGAAGGTGAGCGGAATGTCCAGCTCGTCGGGCCGTACAAAGCCTCCGGCCGCGCCGCCCAGGAGGACCGCGCGGAGGTTGTCCGGCTTTCCGGCGAGGGCGAGGAGGTCGCCGAGGGTGGCGCCGAAGGGGAGTTCGTAGATGCCGGGGCGTTCGACGCTTCCCGAGACGCAGAAGAGCTTGGGCCCGGTGGACTTCTCCGTGCCGATGGCGGCGTAGGCCGGTGCGCCCATGGTGAGGATCGGGAGCACGTTGACGAGGGTCTCGACGTTGTTCTCGGCGGTGGGCTTCCCGAAGAGCCCCTTCTCCACGGGGAAGGGCGGCTTCGACCTCGGCTCGCCCCTGTACCCCTCGATGGAGTTGAAGAGGGCGGTTTCCTCGCCGCAGATATATGCTCCCGCGCCGCGCCGGATCTCGATGTCGAAGGCGTACCCCTGCCCGAGGACGTCCTCGCCGAGGAAACCGCGGGCGCGGGCCTGCGCGATGGCGTGCTCCAGCCTTCGCAGCGCGCGGGGGTACTCGCCGCGGAGGTAGAGGTAGCCGAGGTGGGCGCCGGTCGCGTAGCCCGCGACGGTCATCGCCTCGATGAGCGCGTACGGGTCGCCCTCCATGATCACCCGGTCCTTGAAGGTGCCGGGCTCGGATTCGTCCGCGTTGCAGACGAGGTAGTGGGGGTGGTCGGGCTGCGAGGCCGTGGCCTGCCATTTCCTCCCGGTGGGGAAGGCGGCGCCTCCCCGGCCGAGGAGGCCGGAGTCGGTCACTTCGCGGATGACGGCGGCGGGGCCGATGGCGAAGGCGGTGCGCAGGGCGGTGTAGCCGCCGTGGGCGCGGTAGTCGTCCAGGGACGACGGGTCCACTGTGCCGATCCTGCTGAGGAGCAGGAGGTCTTGTTGGCCTGCCTGGGGGACGGTGAGGGCCGCGGGGGGTTCTTGCGGGGCGTCTTCCGGGGCGAGGGCGGCTTGGGCGAGGGTGTCGGGTGTGGCGGGGGCGAGGGTTGCGGTGGCGTATTCCTTTTCCCCAACCCCGCCCCTTCCCGAAAACCCGCTCTGGCGCGGGGGCCTCGGTTGCCGTTGATCACCGGCTCCGCCGAGTTCGTCCTCAAACGCCGGACGGGCTGCAATCCCCTCGCCCGGCGGCAAATTCTCAGCCGGTCCGGCGGGTGTTTTTTCAGCCCGTCCGGCGTTTGAGGACGAGCCGTCAAGGCGATGCGCGGTAACGCCAGGCCCCTGCGCCAGCAGGTTTTCGGGAAGGGGCGGGGTTGGGGAATCCGGCGCCGCAGGCGCACCGGCCCGCACCACCAGCGCGGCCGGAGCCCGCTCGCACAGCCCCAGGCAGGGACTCTCCTCGACCCCCACCCCGGACGCGGGGCCGAGCCTCGCCTTCACCTCCCGGCACAACTCAGCGCCCCCGCACGCAAGATCCGTACACACCCGCACCACCGTCGCGGGGCGCGGCCGCACCGAGAACATGGAGTAGAACGTGGCCACCCCATACCCCTCCGCCGCAGCCCCCAACCGCCCCACCCCCAGGGAGTCCAGACCCAGGC
>NZ_JBNNJZ010000209.1:0-13192 GCF_050270335.1 Streptomyces sp. NPDC059900 | reverse complement strand
GGGCGAGCAGCTGTTCGACGTCGGCCAGGTGCAGGCCGGTGGTCGGTTCGTCCAGGACGTAGACGCCGCCCTTGTCTCCCATGTGGGTGGCCAGCTTGAGCCGCTGGCGCTCGCCGCCGGAGAGCGTGGTGAGCGGCTGGCCGAGGCTGATGTAGCCGAGCCCGACGTCGGAGAGCCGGTCGAGGATCTTGTGCGCGGCGGGCGTGTGCGCCTCGCCCGCGCCGAAGAACTCCGTGGCCTCGGTCACCGACATCGCGAGGACCTCGCTGATGTCGCGGCCCCCGAAGGTGTATTCGAGGACCGAGGGCTGGAACCGCTTCCCCTCGCAGTCCTCACAGGTGCTCTCCACCCCGGCCATCATCCCCAGGTCGCTGTAGATGACCCCGGCGCCGTTGCACTCGGGGCAGGCTCCCTCGGAGTTCGCGCTGAACAGCGCCGGCTTCACGTCGTTGGCCTTGGCGAACGCCTTGCGGATCGGGTCGAGCAGTCCGGTGTACGTCGCCGGGTTGCTGCGCCGCGAGCCCTTGATCGGCGCCTGGTCGACCGCGATGACGCCCTCGGAGGCGGGGACGGAGCCGTGGATCAGCGAGCTCTTGCCGGAGCCCGCGACGCCGGTGACGACGCAGAGCACTCCCAGCGGGACGTCGACGTCGACACCCCGGAGGTTGTGGCGGGTGGCCCCGCGGATCTCCAGGGTGCCGGTGGACTCGCGCACCTCCTCCTTGAGCCCGGCCCGGTCGTCGAGATGGCGCCCCGTGACGGTGTCGCTGCCCCGCAGCCCGTCGACGGTGCCCTCGAAGCAGACGGCGCCGCCCGCCGTGCCGGCGCCGGGGCCCAGGTCGACGACGTGATCGGCGATCGCGATGGTCTCGGGCTTGTGCTCGACGACAAGGACCGTGTTGCCCTTGTCGCGCAGCCGAAGGAGCAGGTTGTTCATCCGCTCGATGTCGTGGGGGTGCAGCCCGATGGTGGGCTCGTCGAAGACGTACGTGACATCGGTGAGCGAGGAGCCGAGGTGGCGGATCATCTTGACGCGCTGTGCCTCGCCGCCCGACAGCGTGCCCGCGGGGCGGTCGAGCGAGAGATAGCCGAGGCCGATCTCCACGAACGAGTCGAGGGTCTGCTGGAGCGCGGTGAGCAGCGGGGCCACCGAGGGCTCCTTGAGGCCGCGGACCCACTCGGCGAGGTCGCGGATCTCCATCGCGCAGGCGTCGGCGATGCTGATCCGCTTGATCTTCGAGGTCCTTGCGCCCTCGCTGAGGCGGGTGCCGTCGCACTCGGGGCAGATGGTGAAGGTGACCGCACGCTCCACGAAGGCCCGGATGTGCGGCTGCATCGCCTCCTTGTCCTTGGACAGGAACGACTTCTGGATCTTGGGGATCAGTCCCTCATAGGTCAGGTTGACGCCGTTCACCTTGACCTTGACCGGCTCCCCGTAGAGGAAGCTCTGCAGTTCCTTCTTGGTGTACCGGCGGATCGGCTTGTCGGGGTCGACGAAGCCGGACTGCGCGTAGACCTGCACGGTCCACTGGCTGTCCGACTTCCAGCCGGGGATGGTGAAGGCGCCTTCGGCGAGCGACTTGGAGTCGTCGTAGAGCTGGGTGAGGTCGATGTCGGAGACCGAGCCCCGGCCCTCGCAGCGGGTGCACATGCCGCCGGTGCGGTTGAAGGTCGCCTTCGTCGCCTTGGTCTTGTTGCCGCGCTCGACGGTGATCGCGCCGCTCGCCCTGACCGACGCGGTGTTGAAGGAGTACGCGCTGGGCGGGCCGATGTGCGGCTTGCCAAGCCGGCTGAAGAGGATGCGCAGCATCGCGTTGGCGTCGGTGGCGGTGCCGACCGTGGAGCGGGGGTCGGACCCCATCCGCTGCTGGTCGACGATGATCGCGGTCGTCAGACCGTCGAGCACGTCGACCTCGGGCCGCGCCAGCGTCGGCATGAAGCCCTGCACGAAGGCGCTGTACGTTTCGTTGATCATCCGCTGGGACTCCGCGGCGATCGTGCTGAACACAAGAGAGCTCTTGCCCGAGCCCGAGACACCGGTGAACACCGTCAGACGGCGCTTGGGAATCTCGATGCTGACGTCCTTGAGATTGTTCACGCGCGCGCCGTGCACGCGGATCAGGTCGTGGCTGTCGGCGGCATGGAGCTCAGGCGACTGCGTGGTCTTCCTCTTGGCCGGACTCATCGTCTCTCCATCTGTCGGGCGGAGCCGGCTGCGCGGTCTCCGTCGTTGTCGCCTGGCCCGATCTGATCGGCATCGAGCGGTGCGTCAGGTTTTACTTCGTCCGGCGCGAATACGGCAACGCTTCACCGACATCCATGGCCGCGGACCGCAGACCGCCGCGACGGCCGCGGTCTGCTTCCGGACTATCTCGGCGTGCTCGGCCTGAAGGCGCACAAAGGGCGATGTCCATGCCCATCACGTTAGAACCGGCTCGGCACCCGCGCTTCTCGATTCCTGACCGGTCTCGACTCGGCGCCGGCGGCTGGACGCTGCGACGGTCGGCTTAGGCTCGGCGCATGACAGAGCCGCCTCTCTCCGAGGCCGAGACAGTCGAGGCCGAGCGGGAGCTCGGCGTGTCCTTCCCCGAGGGGTACCGCACCTATCTGCGCACGGTGAGCGCAGGCGGAGCGCCGGCCCGGCTGCGCCGGACCGAGCACGGATGGTGGTGGGACGGGAACGAGAGGGAGCGGCGCGCGCTGCTGACCGTGCCGTTTCCGCATCCCGATTCGTACGTCGAGGCCGACGACGAGCTGACGGACCGCGAACCGCAGAAGGAGGCGTTCGACGACGAGGCCGCCTACCTCGCCGCGTGGCGCGTCTGGGATGACGAGGCGGGCCGGTTCGAGGACTGGAAGACGGCCGGTGCCGTCGTCGTCCAGGACCTGGGCTGCGGCTTCTACACCCTGCTGGTGCTGACCGGCCCGCTGGCCGACACGGTGTGGTGGGACGGACGGGCGACCTGCGGACGGATCGTCCCGCTCTCCCTCGACCACCTCGGCGGTGCCGGCCCGGTCCGCTTCGCGGAGTGGCTGCGGCACGACTCATGGGCCCTGCTGCCACCGGACTGGGGGTGACGCGGCGCCCCGGGAGCGGCCTGCGCGGAAACGCGCGGGCACCCGGGGAACGCCTCGGGGGCGGCACCATGTGGTGCCGCCCCCGATTGCCACGCCCGTCCTTCAGGACTGGGGGCGGCTGCCGTGGTTCGCGCCGTTCTTGCGGCGGGCCTTCTTCTTCCGACGTCGCTTCGAGGACATGGATACCTCCGTTGTTCCGGTGTTGCTTCCAGGGCAGTAGCCCAGGCGATCATGCCGCGCTTACCCAGAACAAACCCTCGTCATGACGTGTCCTACGTCACTGCAAGCGCCACCCGTGGCGTCCCGCGCCCCGGGAGCCGGGCTCAGGCAGGCAGTGCGCCGACGGCGGGGACGACGGTGCCGAACAGGTCGATGATGCTGGTCAGAGCGGCGGACTGGAGCGCGGCCGCGGGCAGGACGGTGCCGTCCGGGGCGGTGAGGGAGCGGGTGGCGGTGGCTTCGGCGACGACCGTGGGGCGGTAGCCCAAATTGAAGGCACCCTGCGTCGTGTAGTTGACGCACATGTGTGTCATAAAGCCCGCAATGATCAGATCCTTGCCGCTCCCCGCGGCAAAACCCAGGTCACCCAGCGTCTTCTCCAGGTCGGTGGCGTGGAAGGAGTTGGGGAACTGCTTGACCACGACCGCCTCGCCCTCCACCGGGGCGACCTCATCGCTGATGGCCCCGATGTGGGCACGGATGTCGTACGGAGTGTTCTCGCCGCCGTCGTTGAGGATGTGGACGACCGGGATGCCCGCCGTACGGGCGCGCTCCAGGAGGCGGGCGCCCGCCGCGAGTGCCGGCTCGGCGCCGTCCAGGGCCATGACGCCGCTGCGGTAAGTGTTCTGGAAGTCGATCATGATCAGGGCGGACTCGCTCAGCTTGGGCGGCTGGTTGTCCAGGCCGATCACGTCTCGCAGGGTCGTGGAGGGCTGGTCCGTGGTGTGCGTGCGCGTGCTCATGGGGTGCCTTTCGTGATTCCTGGTGGATGACGGCATGCGGCATGGCAAAGCCGCAGGGCTCGCCTGCATGCCGGAGGTGTTGGACGGGGGAAAGCTGAGGGAAGGGGTCAGGGGGTCTGGATGCGGAAGCGGCGTCGGTAGGCCGCAGGGGTGGTGGCGAGCTGCCGATTGAAGGCGCGGTGCAGCGTCTCGACCGAACCGAGCCCGGCAGCGCTCGCCACCTGGTCGAGCGGACTGTCTGTGGTCTCGAGCAGGCGGCGGGCCACCTCGACGCGGGCGGCTTCGACGTAGTCGGCCGGGCTGGTGCCGGTCTCCTGCTTGAACACCCTGGCGAAGTGCCGCTCGCTCAGGCACATCCGTGCCGCCAGTGCCGCCGCCGACAGATCGCCGTCGAGGTGCTCGGCGATCCACAGCCGCAGTTCGTCGATGTCTCGGCGGGCGGAGGCGGGGCGGCTGAGCGGCACCGAGAACTGGCTCTGGCCGCCCTGGCGTTTGAGGTACATCACCAGGTGCCGGGCGACCGAAAGGGCGACCTCCTCGCCCTGGTCCTCGGCCACCAGCGCCAGGGCGAGATCCAGGCAGGCGCTGATCCCGGCCCCGGTCCACAGCCGGCCCCGGTCGGTGCGTACGAAGATGGGGGCCGGGTCGACCGTGACGGTCGGGTGCTCGGCCGCCAGCTGTGCGGCGGTCGACCAGTGGGTGGTCGCCGTCTTCCCGTCGAGGAGTCCGGCCGCGGCGAGGACGTGCGCGCCCACGCACACCGACGCCACGCGGCGGGCCTGCGGAGCCGTGGCCCTCACCCACTCCACGACGTCGGTGTCGATGCGGGCGACGGGGCCCTCGTCGGTCATGTCGACAGCGCCGGGCACCAGCAGGGTGTCCACCTGGCCGCGGACCTCGTCGAAGCCCAGATCGGCCATGATCCGCACCCCTGCCGACGTACGGACCTCACCGGCGAGGGGTCCGGCGAGGCGGACCTGGTATCCGGCTCGGCCCCCGGTCTCCCGGTTGGCCAGCGCGAAGACCTCGGCCGGTCCTGTGACGTCGAGGAGATCGACATCGGGGAAGACCGCGATGACGACACGGTGCGAAGTGGGCATGCACCCATCCTCGGCGCCGCCACCGTTGGCCGCAATGACGATTCCCTGTCACATCCGGACACGCGGACACGCGGGGCGAGGAGCTAGGAGCGACGGACGAGAGGCGAGAGGCGAGAGGCGAGAGGAACATTCGTCCAATACGGCGCCTGCCGACATCCGCAAGGTTGGAGCCACGGGCCGCCGGGACACCACGTCCGCCGCCCGCCAACCGGAAGGAAGGCAACGATGACGCACGACGACACCACGACAAACGGCACCGAAGGCGTCCGTGAGCTGGTCGCACGGCTCCTGTTCGGGAGTCTGGCCGCGCAGACCCTTCGCGCCGCGGTCCGGCTGAGGGTGGTGGAGCTGATCGGCGACCAGGAGCGATCGGCAGCCGAGGTGGCCGCCGACGCGGGAGCGCGCCCCCAGCCCATGACCAGGCTGCTGCGCGCCCTGGCGAGCCTGGGGCTGCTGCGCGAACACACCGCGGGCTCCTTCTCGGTGACCCCGGCGGGCGCGACCCTGGACCCCCGGCGGCCGGACTCGGTCACCTCGCTGGTGCGGATGTTCACCGAGCCGACGATGCTGCGGGCCTGGGAGCATCTGGACGACAGCGTCCGCACCGGTGACATCGCCTTCGACAAGGTCTTCGGGCGGGACTTCTTCAGTCACCTCAAGGAATTCCCCGAATTGTCGGCGGAGTTCAACGCGGCCATGAGCCAGGCCGTCAGGGCGACGGCCGCCGTGCTGCCGCACACCTTCGACTTCGGCCGCTTCACCACGGTGACCGACGTCGGGGGCGGTGACGGCACCCTGCTGAGCGCGGTGCTCCGCGAGCATCCGAAGCTGACGGGCGTCATCTACGACACCGAGGAGGGGTTGGCCCGGGCGCCGGCGACGCTGGAGCGACAGGGGCTGACGGAGCGGTGTTCGCCGGTGGCCGGGGACTTCTTCCGCTCGGTTCCCGCGGGCGCGGACGTCTACCTGATGAAGAGCATCCTGCACGACTGGTCGGACGACCAGGCGGTCACGATCCTGACCCACTGCCGCGAGGTGCTGCCGCCCGCGGGACGCGTATTGATCGTGGAGCCGGTGCTGCCCGAGGTCGTCGACGTCACGAGCGCCGGGCTCACGTACCTGACCGACCTCAACATGCTGGTGAACGTGGGCGGCAGGGAACGGACGCGGGCCGACTTCGAGGACCTGTGCCGCAAGGCAGGCCTGTCCCTGGCCTCGGTGACCCCGCTGGCGCGGGCGGAGCCGTTCTTCCTCATCGAGGCGACAGCGGGATGAGGAAGACCACTTGGCCCTGATCCATCACAACCTGATCACACGTTCCATAATTCAACCGCATGTGGCTTAGCGTGTTCCGCCTAGCTCAACCTTAGGGGGACATATGCGCGTTCGCGCGACTACGGCCACGACGACGGCTGTGGCGGCCATGCTTCTGGCCGCCCTGACCGCGTGCGGCGGCAGCGACGACAACGGCGGCGACAAGGCCGACGCGAAGTCGTCGGGCGGCTCGAAGGGCTCGGCGTCGAAGAAGGTCGACTGCGGCGACAGCGACATCAGCCAGGCCGACTGGACGAAGCACTGCTCCGACGAGGGCGCGGACAGCGACGCGGACGGGGCCGAGAAGAAGGCCACGGGCCTGAAGTTCGGCGGGTCCTACACCTGGCCGGACGGCCTGAAGGTGTCCGTCGCCGAGGCGAAGGTGTTCACGGACTACGACTCCGAACTGCTGGAGTCCGCCAAGCCCGGCAACACCGACTTCCGCGTGAAACTGAAGCTGACCAACTCCGGCAAGTCCGCCGTCGCCCTCGACGACCTGTCCCTGATCGTCGAGGGCGCGACGAGTGGCGGCGAGGCCGCGCAGACCGCGTTCGAGAAGGGGGCCTCACCCCTCGAAGGGCGCCTGGCTCCCGGCGTGTCCGCGACGAAGACCAACGACAACGTGCTCGAGACGAAGTACGGCAAGAAGATCGTCGTCACGGTGCAGCGCGGCAGCGAGGACTTCGACCTGGAATTCCCGGAGTTCACCGGAGCCATCACCAAGTGACCCATTCCCGCCGGTGACTTCACGACGCCGTCCCGGCCGGGGCGCCGGGGCGGCACAGGGCCTCGCCGTCCCGGCGTGGCCCGCCGCCCGGAGCCCGGCGCATACACCTCGTCCGGCAGGGCACCCGGCAGGCACGCCTCGACACCGGGAGCCCTTGTGATCATTGTCGGCATAGTCGCTGTCTGCATCGTCCTGGCCGTCCTCGCCTTCTTCGTGCCCCGTCTCTCGCGGCACCCCGAGCGCGGCACCCAGCGCACCCTGGGCGCCGGTTCGCGTGCCGGCGGCAAGGCCCCCGGCATTCTCGGCCGGATCTTCAGCAAGCCCTTCCGCAGCAGTTCGAAGGCCGTGAGCCGCAGCGGCGCGGCCGGTCGCCGCACCCGCGGCCGCATGCCCTTCTGATACCCGGCCCGCCACCAGGGCCGCCGCCGGACCGCATCGCAGTCACGGCGCCCCCGCGACCCCCTCGCCTGCACGCCCTCAGCCATGCCGTCGGCCGAGGGCGTGCAGGCATGCCAGGGCCAACAAAACGGGGAGCCATCCCCGCTTCATGTTATGGTCGCCCCTGACGCGTAAACGGGGAGTCATCCCCACTTCTGTCCGGGAGCCGTCCATGCGTACGCAGCACGCCACCGTTCAACTCACCGACTTCACCGACGACTTCACCGTCGACCCCTACTCCGCCTTTGCCGCACTGCGCTCCCGCGGGTCGGTCCATTACGCGCGGTTCCCCACCGGGGACGAGTCGTGGCTGGTCATCGGGCACGAGGAGGTGCGTGCCGCGTTCGCCGATCCGCGGCTGCGCAATGACGTGCGGCACTCCGCCGACTTCGAGGACGACGGGCTCTACGCCGTGGGCAGCAACATGCTCCAGGTCGACCCGCCCGACCACACCCGCCTGCGGACCCTGGTGGCCCGCGAGTTCACCGCGCGCCGCGTCCAGGCGCTGCGGCCCCGCATCCAGGAGGCGTCCCACGCACTCCTGGACGCCGTGGCCGCCGACGGCCGCGCCGACCTCGTGGCCTCGTTTGCCTATCCGTTGCCGCTCACCATCATCTGCGAGCTGCTCGGCGTGCCGGAAGCGGACCGGGCCGCCTTCCGGGAGTGGTCCACGAAGGTCGTCTCCCTCGACGACCCGGAGCAGTCCGCCCGTGCCTCGCAGGAGATGGCCGGCTACCTCGCGGGTCTCGCGGAGGAGAAGCGGCGGCTGCCGGACGCGGCGGAGAGCGATCTGCTGCACGCCCTGGTCCGCACCGGGGACGGGGACGGCGGCGACCGGCTCGCCCCGGAGGAACTGCTGGGCATGGCCTTCCTGTTGCTGGTCGCCGGGCACGAGACCACCGTCAACCTCATCGCCAGCGCCGTACACCTGCTGCTCGGTCATCCCGAGCAGCTCGCCGCCCTTCGCGCCGACCCCGGATTGCTGCAAGGGGCCGTGGAGGAGACGCTGCGCTTCGAGTCGCCCGCGCCCGCGGGTACGTACCGCTACGCGGCCGAACCGATCGACCTCGGCGGCGTCCGGATACCGGCGGGCGCGCGCGTCGTGCTCTCCATCGCCGCCGCGAACCGCGACCCCGCCCGCTTCCCCGACCCCGAACGGTTCGACATCCGCCGTGATCCGGCCGCGACCCGCGCCCATCTGGCCTTCGGGCACGGGCTCCACCACTGCCTGGGCGCCCCGCTGGCCCGCCTGGAGGCGAACCTGGCCCTGCGCATCCTGCTGGACCGCTTCCCCCGCCTGGACTTCGAGGGCAGCGGCACCCCGCAGTGGCGCACCAGCCTCATGCGGAGCCTGCGCGAGCTGCCGGTGCGCTGGTAGGCCTGGTCCCCTAACCCAGGTCGATGAACGGTAAGAGTTCGGCCAGCCGGGCCAGGCCGAGTGCCTCATGGACGCAGTCGCTCGCCGCGGTGAGCGTGAGGCTGCCGCCGGCATGACCGGCGGCATGCCGCATGCCGAGGAGCGTGAAGAGACTGCCGGCGTCGCACCAGGTCACTCCGGTGAGGTCGATCAGCAGATGCCGCCGGCCTGTCTCAAGTTCGTAGACAACGGTGTCGCTCAGCTTGCCCACGTTGACGACGTCCAGCTCACCGGAGAGGACCAGCGTGAGAAACGGCGGGTTGTCGGACACGCTTTCCCGGATGGTCAATCGGTCCATAACCGTATCTTGCGCCCAATCGCCTCTCCCCAAGCCCTAATCCCCAAACGTAGGCCCACTCGGTTACCCGGCCCTGAACGAAGTTGACGCGACTCTGGACTGACGGTCAATCAAGTTACGTAGCGTCACTTCACAGGATCGCGAGGAGGTCGTCGAGCGGAGCCGGGGTCAGGGAGGGGTCGAGGGCCTCGACGAGGAGGTGGCCGTAGCGGATCTTGCGGCCCTTCTTCGTGCCGAGGAAGCGGCGCAGCTGCTGCCTTCGGGGTCTGCCGTGCTGTGCGGGCTGGCGCAAGAAGGTCTGCCAGGCCCGCAGATCACCTTCGGCCCGTACGGCCTCCTCGACTCTGGCGGTGCCGAGCGCGCGGATGAGTTCGTCCTCCAGGTCCGCCACGCACACGAAGAAGCCCTCGTGCGGCGCCCCTGCCCGCTCCAGGCCGCGGTCGTAGAAGCGCTGCTCGTTCTCGTCGCAGAGCCCGGTCAGGCGCAGGCCGAGGCCGGGCGGCCCGAGGAATCCGGCATAGCGGCCGATGCTCATCGCACCGCCCATCGACACGACGCACACTCCCTCGGCGGCCAGGTCCCGGCCGCGGCGTGCGGCCAGCGTCTCGACGGCCGCGAGATCGCTGGGGCCTTCGAGGAGCACCGCCGTCCGCACCCCCACCCGTACCGCCAGCTCGCTCGCCGGTCCGCCGGGGCCGCCGGCCGCCCAGCCACTGACCGCGTCCCGGAACGCCCGCATGTCCGCCATGCAGCGAGTCTGCACTTCCGGCGGCGCCACGGCACGGAATTATCCGACGGCCTCGCGCGACACGCCTTGCGCAGCCGCCGGCTCAGTGGCGGTAGGCGGCGATCGCGGTCCTGACGAACGAGCGGATCAGCGGATTCGTGTCGCCTTCCTTCCATGCCGCCACCACACGACTCGCGGGCATGTCGGACAACGGCACCACCCGAAGCCCGTTGCCCGGCTCGTGGCCGAGGAGGGTCATGCCGACGGTGCCGTTCCAGAGCACTGCCTGCCTGCACTCCGCTACGGCGCGCACCACCGGGCCGTCGCGGGATTCTCCGCCGTTCCAGTACGACTGCCAGAGGGGGTCGGTTCCTTCGGGGAAGACGAACCAGCGGCGGTCGGCCAGGTCCGCCAGCTTCAGGTTGTCGCGGCGGGCCAGCGGATCGTCGGTGCGCAGCAGCGCGCCCACCGGATCGGCGCGCAGTTCGTGGACGCTCAGGCCTGTTTCGTCGAACGGCCGCCGGGTCAGGGCGACATCGACGAGGCCGGCGTGCAGTCCGCAGGTCGGGTCGGTCAGGTCGGTCTCGCGGACGCGGATCTCGACGCGGGGGTGCAGCCTGCGGAAGGCACCCGCGAGGCGCGTCGCGCCGGGGTCGGCGCTGTCACCCAGGATGCCGACGGTGATGGTCGCGGCACCGGCCGCGGCCGCCACCCGCTCGCGCACCCGCTCGGCGTGGTCGAGCAGGGCGCGCGCCTCGTCGAGCAGCACCGCACCCACCGCGGTGAGCGTGACGCCCGTGGGCGACCGGTCGAACAGCGCGGCGCCGATCCCGGTCTCCAGCTGTTTGATCGCCCGGCTCAGCGGCGGCTGGCTCATGTGCAGCCGGGCCGCGGCCCGGCCGAAGTGGAGTTCCTCGGCCACCGCCACGAAATACCGCAGCGCGCGTAGCTCCATGCTGCGACGATACCCGTTCGGTATCGGGGTGGCGGAACAGGTCTTGGACGGTTGCGGTGCCACGGCGGTGGGATCGGAGCATGAGCGACGAACCAATGACCACTGAGCCGAGCGCACGCCCCGCCGTATCGGTGGTCGGGCCGGGCGACGGCGAGATGTTGGTGCTGGGCACCACGCGGCTGCGCGTCCTCGAGGACGGCACCCACACCGAGCACCGCCTCGGGCTCGCGGAGTCGGTCCTCGCGCCGCACACCCCCGGGCCGCCGCAGCACCGGCACGCTCGGCACGACGAGGGTTTCTACGTCATCTCCGGCACGGTGCGGTTCACGGTCGGCGAGCGGGACCACGACGCGACGGCCGGAACGCTCGTGATGATCCCGCCCGGCGCACCGCACACCTTCGCCAACGTGACCGACCGGCAGGCCGTCATGCTCAGCATCTTCACGCCGGATCTGTACGTGCAGTACTTCCGCGACCTCCGGGCAATGATCGCCGACGGGCAGGCATTGACTCCCGCCGCGAACATCCGCGTGATGAGCCGCTATGCCACCGAGCCCGCCACGGACTTCGCCGGTGAAGGGACGTCATGACCCTCGCCTACTGGATCCTCGCGGGCCTGCTGTCCCTGTTCTACCTCTACGGCGGCGGGGTGAAGCTGGTGCACAGCCGTGAGCGGCTGCGGCCGATGATGGCGTGGGTGGACAGCACGCCGATGCCCGCCGTCAGGGCCATCGGGCTGGTCGAAGTGCTCGGGGCGATCGGTCTCGTCCTCCCGCCGCTGACCGGCGTCGCGCCCTGGCTTGCCCTGGTGGCGGCCGTCGGGTTCGTGGTCCTGCAGATCGGTGCGACCAGGGTTCACCTCCGTCGCGGCGACCGTCGGATCGCCCTCAACATCACGCTCCTTCTCGCCGCATCCGCGACCGTCTGGACGGCGACAACATGGCTTTGAGCGCGGTCACTTGCGCCAGAAAAGGTGATGCGTCACGCCGCTGGGGCTGGGGACGACGTCGAGGTGGAACCGGTCGAGCAGTTCGTCGGGAGACTCCCAGAGCCGCAGCCCGGAACCGAGCTTCACCGGCGAGACCGCCACATGCATGGTGTCGACCAGGTCGGCGTCGAGGAACTCCCGCACGGTGCGGACCCCGCCGCCCAGGCGCACGTCCTTGCCCTGCGCCGCATCCCGCGCCTGCCGGAGGACCGTGGCGGGGTCGGCGTCGACGAAGTGGAAGGTGGTGTCGGCCAGCGTGAACGACGGACGCGTGTGGTGCGTCATGACGAACACCGGGGTACGGAACGGAGGCTCCTCACCCCACCAGCCGCGCCACTCGTGGTCGTCCCAAGGCCCGCGCTGATGACCGAACTTGTTGCGGCCCATGATCTCGGCGCCGATGTTGCGGGTGTAGTCCCGCGTCAGGTAGTCGTCGAGACCCCGGCTGCCCCCGGGGTCGGTGCGCATGGGCCAGCTCGCCGTGGCACCGGCCCAGGCGAACAGCCTCCCGGCGTCCGCGATTCCGAACGGGTTCTCGAAGCTCTGGTCCTGGTCCGCGCCGGCGCCGATTCCGTCGCTGGAGACATTGAAGTTCTGGACCCGCAGCAGCTGAGTCACGTATTCCTCCTGTGTCGTCGGCAACAGGGGGCAGACTCTACGGACCCGGAAAACTCATCGCTGTCCGGCTGTCCTTCGGCGGTGCCAGTACACCACGCCAGCGCCGAAGGCCAGGACCGCTGCCCCGGCGGCCAGTTCGACCGGGTCGGAGCTGCCCTGGGATCCGCCAGAACCGGCGTGCACGCCGCCCCTGACGGCCGGATCCGTGGAGTCGCAGATCCGCTGTGCGGTGGAGGCAGCCATGTTGGCCTCGTCCTCGGCGGCCTTCTTCTCTTCCGCGGTGGCGTTCGGGTCCGCCTTGACCGTGTCGGCGTTCTTCTGCGTGATCTCCGCTTCGTCCAGAGCTCGCTGGCAACTCGGCGTCACGGCCTGCGCGTTGGGGGCGGCGATCGCCAGCGCGGCGCCCGCGACGGCCAGACCGGCCAGCACTCGGATGGAACGCATGTGTGTACCTCCAGTACGGACACGGCCCCCCGGAGCTCTCGTGCCCCGGAATGTGTTGCCGGCGTCGACCGCGCCCTTACCAACAGCCATCCCGCCCGGCGGCGTGTCGCTACCGGCACCACGCCG
>NZ_JBNNJZ010000208.1:0-13205 GCF_050270335.1 Streptomyces sp. NPDC059900 | reverse complement strand
GTCCTACTCGTCGTGGGGGGGGTAAGTCAGGCGCGGGGCTTGAGGCCGAGCTTCTGCCGGGCCTCGTCCGGCGTGGCGACGCGCGAGCCGAGGTTTTCGGTGATCTGCACGGCGCGCTCGACGAGTTGGGCGTTGGAGACCTTGTTGCCCTTGCCGAGGTAGAGGTTGTCCTCCAGGCCGACGCGGACCTGGCCGCCGAGCAGGATGGACTGGGCGACCCACGGCATCTGCATGCGGCCGAGCGCGAAGCTGGCCCACTGGGCGCCCTCGGGAAGCATGTTGACCATGGACTGGAGGACGCCCGGGTCGGCCGGCGCGCCCCACGGGATGCCCATGCAGAGCTGGAAGACGGTGGGGTTGTCGAGCAGGCCTTCGGCGAGCAGCTGCTTGGCGAACCACAGCTGGCCGGTGTCGAAGATCTCCAACTCCGGCCGTACGCCAAGCTCCTGGATGCGCTTGGCGCCCTGGCGCAGCATGTCGGGGGTGGAGATGTAGAGGTTGTCGCCGAAGTTGAGGGAGCCGCAGTCCAGGGTGCAGATGTCGGGCAGCAGGTCCTCGACGTGCGGGAGGCGGTCGATGCCGCCGACGAGGTCGGTGCCGGGCAGCTCGCCGAGCTCCTTCAGCGGCTGGACCGGGTCGATGACCAGGTCGCCGCCCATGCCCGCCGTCAGGTTGATGACGACGTCGGTGCCGGTCTCCTTGATGCGCTCGACGACCTCGCGGTACAGGCGGGGGTCGCGCGAGGGGTCGCCGGTCTCGGGGTCACGCACGTGGATGTGCACGACGGCGGCGCCCGCCTCGGCGGCCTCCACCGCGGAGGTGGCTATCTGCTCGGGTGTGACCGGGACGTGGGGGCTCTTGCGCACGGTGTCGCCCGCGCCGGTGAGGGCCGCGGTGATGATGACGTCTTGGTTCACGGGCATGGTGAACTCTCCCTCTGGGGTGGGGTGTTGGTGGTGCTTCTTTATTACGGGTCTGTGCGTGACGGCGGGTCTGTGCGTACGAGTGCCTGCGTACGGGGCTACGCGCCGGGCTCGGCGGTCAGCGTCGCGTCCACGTACACGAGCAGCGCCTCATGCATGTCGTCGGGGGTGGTGGCACCGTCCGCGCCGGGGGTGGCCCCGTCCGCAGCGGGGGTGGTGGCGAGCACCTGGGTGGCGAGGCCGTCGATCAGTGCGGTGAGCCGCAGGGCCGCCGACTGCGGGTCGACGAGGCGGAACACGCCCTGGTCGACACCGCGCCGGATGACGTCGGCGACCGTCGCGCGCCACTGCCGGTAGTAGTCGGCGTGCAGCCGTCCCACGGCGGTGGAGCGCGCCGCCTCCGCCCACAGGTCCAGCCACACGCTCCACTGCCAGCGCTGCTGCGGAGTGCGGGGGATCTGGAGCTCGACAAGCTGGCGCAGCTCGTCGGCGGCGTCCGCCGCGTCGGCGACGCGGGCCGCGCGGCGGGCGGTGTCCTCGTCCATGCACCAGCGGACGGCGGCTTCGAGGAGGTCGTCGCGGCCGGGGAAGTGGTAGTGGATGGCGGCGGTGCTCGTGGCGCACGCCTCGGCGATGTCCGCGACGCGTACGGCGTGGAAACCGCGCTCGGCCACGAGCCGTACGGTCTCGCGGACGATCTGGAGGGGGCGGCCGCCTTCCGTCGGGGCTGCGGGGGCGCGGTCACGGCGGGGCGGGGATGCCACGTCCCGGGCCCGGTCCTGCGCACTGGTGCCCAGGAGCCAGCCCGCGTCCACCCCGCCGGTGTCCGCGATGCGGGCCAGCTCGGCCGCGGTGAAGCGGCGGGTGCCGCCGAGCGAGCGGGAGAGCTTGGAGGGGTCCATCACGATGCGCCGGGCGAATTCGCGCTGGGTCGCTCCGGCGTCGGCGATGACCTTGCGGACCCTGTCCGCGACCTCGGGGTCTTGCTGCATGGGCGGTCACGCTACCTGGGCGTTGCGCTGATCGCAATCCACGAGGTGAGCTTTTCCGCCTCCACCTCGTGAATTGCGATCCTGACTGACGTCTCAGTTATCGCAACGCCCTGCCACATCAGCACCCCGGCAGCGGGTGTCGCCCGCAGAGGTCAGGTCCGGTCCTGGACCCCCTTGACGAACTCGTCCAGGTACGGGTCGGCGATCTTTACCTGGCCGTGCTGGTGGTGCTCGGCCGGGTCCACGGTGATCGCCCGCGCCTGCTGGGCCAGGGACTCCATCGCCGCGCGTTCCCGCGCCGCCCCCGCGTCGTCCCCCTCCCCCGCGAGGGACAGCGCCGCAAGGCCGTGCTCAAGCGCGGATCCCCACAGCTCCGTCGCGTCCAGCCACTGCTTCGAGTCATGGAGGAACTGCTTGTCCGGCACCCCGGAGCGCAGCACCGCAGGGACCTTCCCGATCTCCCTGGCGGTGGGCCGCAGCTCCCGCACCGCTCCGGCGGGGTCACTCTCGTACCGCTTCCAGAAGGCGTCCAGCTTCGGCCCGAGCACGGGTGACTGCGGCTGCCAGTTGGACTCGCCGAAGGTCGGCGCCGCGTGGTTGAGGTCCACGAAGGTCTGCACCGCGTCGGCGACCCGCGCATCGCCCCCGGTGAGATACAGCGCCGCCTGCCGTCCCGACCGCGCCCGCTCGTATCCCCGGTCGTTCCAGGAGAAGTCGTTCATGGTGAAGACGGCGAGCTTGCTGGCCCCCTCCTGGTTCATCGGGTTGGACACGATGCCGCTGAGATGGCCGGACAGGCCCGGCTCACGCTTGTCGTAGGGCGCGAGCAGGAGCCGTCCCGCCGTACGCGCGAAGTCGTTGACGGGGTAGTTGTCCCAGACAAAAACCTTGCGCCCGAAGAGCTCGGCGGCCTTCTGCGCCTGGGAGTTGGTGATCTCCGGCGGGACCACGTCCGTGCCCGTCCACATCACCTCGACCGCGCCGTCGAGCTCGGCCCGCATGGTCTGCTTGTACGCGGTGTCCGTGAGATCCCCGTACTCGGTCGGCACCATTTGCAGCGGATTGGCGTCCTCGTGCTGGGCGATGAAGTCCCGCTGGATGGTGTTGAGGAGACCCACCTGCGCCTTCGCAGCGGGACCGCGGCCCGGCTCGCCGTACTTCGCCTTGTCGCCGTCGCAGTTCCACTTGGTGTAGCTGATGTCGTCGAGCGGCACCGAGAAGGACCGCACCCCCAGGTCGTACATCGCCTGGAGCTTCGCCGTCAGCGCCTTGACGTCCGCCGGGTCCGAGTAACAGATGGAGCCGCCCGGCGAGAGAGCGAACGTGAAGCGCACGTGGTTGGCGCTCGCGCGGTCGATCAGCTTGCCGAGTTCGGCGAGCTTGTCCGCCGGATAGGGCTCGCGCCACTTCTCGCGGTGGTAGGGGTCGTCCTTGGGCGCGTAGACATATGTGTTGGCCTTGGTGTCGCCCAGGAAATCCATCTGGTCGAGGCGTTCGGCCTCGGTCCAGGGCGGGCCGTAGAACCCTTCGATGCTGCCGCGCAGCGGCATGGCCGGGTAGTCGGAGACCTCCGCACCCGCTATTCGCCCGTGCGCGATGAGCTGGCCGAGCGTCTGCGCCGCGTAGAACTGCCCGGTCGCGTCCTTGCCGCCGAGCGCGACGGTGCGGTGCTTGACCCGCAGCGCGTACCCCTCGGCCTGTTGCGGCACCTCCGTCCCGCCGAGTGCCTTCGCGATGTCGGGCCGGGCGGCCGGGCCGAGCAGAACGGTCAGCGGGGCACGGCCCGACGCCTTCGCGCGTACGTCGATGTCGCGCACCCCGTGGGCGCGCAGCGTCTCGGTGACGCGCTCGCGGGCCGCCTTGTCCGTGTCGTCCGTGACGACGAGTTCCGCGCGCCGCGGCAGCCGCACGTCGTCACCCGCGCGGGCCATGTGCTGCGGGGTCGGCGAGACGACGGGGAGCCTGCGGGCCGCCGTGTCCTCCTGCGCCGGCACAGGCGCGGCGGCAGCAGAGGGCGCCAGCGGGATCGCCAGGACGGCCAGCGCGAGGAGCGCCGTTCGAGGTCTGAGAGCGCGAGTGGTGCGGGGCATGGGGGCCTCCGGACATCGGGACTTCGGGCACTTCGGGCACTTCGGGGTGGGGGTATCGGGGTGGGGGTAGGGGTGCGGTTACTGATGCGGGGAGCGGCGGCTAGTCCCGCGTGTGCTCCCGGTACAGGTCGAGGACGCCGTCGAGTTCCAGGGCGATGACCGTGCACAGCGGATCGAGTTGGTCGTCGGTGAGATGCACGTACTCCCAGCCGGGTACGTCACCGAGGCCGCCGACCCGCTCGTGCCGGGCGGCGGTGTCCGTGCCGAGCACCCGGGCGGACGTCACGCCGTTGCGCACGCCCCGCAGCACCACGTATTCGTTGGGCCGGTCGAAGAGGAACAGATAGAGGGTGCGGCGGTCGGCGGAGAGCGTCGACGGGCCGTAGAAGTGGCCGTGCGGAAGCCCGCGTCCCGTGCCGTGGACCGCGTCGGCGTGCCGCGACGTCCACTCCCCGAGGGCTTCGAGGCGCTCTACCTGCTCGGGGAGCAGCGTGCCGTCCTCCTTCGGGCCGACGTCGAGGAGCAGATTGCCGCCGCCAGAGATGGTCTCGGCGAAGATGCGGACGAGCTGACGCGGCGACTTGTGGCGGGTGTCCTGCGGCTGGTAGCCCCAGGAGTCGTTGACGGTGAGGCACAACTCCCATGGCTGGTCGGGGGGTTCGATCGGTACGCCCTGCTCGGGGGTCGCGTAGTCGCCGTGCCCGGTGAGGCGGCCGTTGACGACGGTGTGCGGGCAGAGCGTGCGGATCTCCTCGGCGAGTTCCGCCATCCGCCACTGCTGCGGACTGCGCTCCCACTCGCCGTCGAACCACAGCAGATCCGGTTCGAAGCGTTCGAGGAGTTCCCGCACCTGTACGCGGTGGAAGGCGAGGAAGTCCGCCCACCTCTTTTCGGATTCCTCGCCGGCGGCAGGCATGGAGTAGGGGTTGCCGCGCTCGGCGGGGTCCTGCCCTTCGGGGCGCACGGTCGCGTAGTCGGGGTGGGACCAGTCCAGGTGCGAGTAGTACAGGCCGACCTTGATGCCGCGGGCGCGCAGGGCGGTGACGTACGGCGTGATGAGGTCGCGGCCCGCAGGAGTGCGCTTGACGACGGAGAGGTCGTTCGCCGCCGTGTCCCAGAGGGCGACCCCGTCGTGGTGTTTGGCGGTGAGGACCGCGTAGCGGGCGCCCGCGCGGACGAAGAGATCGGCCCAGGCCGCGGGGTCGTACGCGGAGGCGGTGAAGCCTTCGAGCTGCGCCATGTAGCGGTCGTAGGGCACCCGGTCGTCGAAGAAGGACCACGACTCGGCCACTCCGTCCACGCTGTAAATGCCCCAGTGGAGGAAGATCCCGAGCTTGGCGTCCGTGAACCACGGCTGAATCACGCGAGCAGGCTAGGTCGAGAAAGATGGCATGTACAAGGGGGCGTCGGAAGGCAAATTCCGGTTGGCCGTGTCACGACCATTGACCGGCCTAGAGACCAAGTGATTTATTCACTTCATGAGTTACGGCAGTCAACCCTCCCTGTCCGAGCGCCTGGCGGACGACATAGTCGAGATCATCCGCACCGAACGCCTCACCCCCGGCGACGCGCTTGCCTCCTCCCGCGAGCTGGCCCGCCGCTTCGAGGTCACCACACCGACCGTGCGCGAGGCGCTGCGCAGGCTGGAGGCCACCGGGGTCGTGGAGTTCCGGCACGGTTCAGGGACGTACGTGGGCCCCGGAGTGGACCGCAGGCTCCTGGCCAACCCGCATCAGCCGCGCAGCGACCGCGCCTCGGTCCTCGAACTGGTCGGGGCCCGTCTGGTCCTGGAACCGGCGATCGCGGCGGCCGCCGCGCGCTCCGGGGCCAAGGAGGGGATCCGGCAGCTGTCCCTCGCCACCGGCAACGCCCTGCTCCCGCCCGAGGAGTCCCTGCGCCAGTCCGTGCACTTCCACGTGGCGCTCGCCGAGGCCAGCGGCAACACGCTGCTCAGGGAAGCGGTCGAAGCCCTGCTGTACGTGCGGGCGCGCGAGCAGGTGGAGATCCGGCACCGCTACAACGACCGCGAGCGCGACCACGCCGAGCACGTGGAGATCTACGAGGCGGTACGGTCCGGCGACGCGGCGGCGGCGGAGCGCCTCACCCGCGAACATCTGACGGCGATCCGCGACGCGGTACTCGCGGCGGACTTCCCCGGGGAGGGCTCCCGATGAACGACACCCCCGGCCAACTCCCCCACCACCTGGCCGAGATGACCACCGTCGAGGCCGCCGAAGCGGTCCGTGCGAGCCCGCTCGTCATCATTCCCGCGGGCGCCTTCGAGCAGCACGGGCCCGGCATGCCGCTCGCCACCGACACCATCCGGGCCGAGCACGTCGCCGACCTGGTCGCCGCGCAGCTCGCCGGGCGTGCCGTCATCGGGCCCTCGCTCGGCATCGGGGTCTCGCCGCACCATCTGGCGTTCGCGGGCACGGTCAGCCTGTCGACGGGCACCCTTGCCGCGCTCGTCCGTGACTACGTCGACAGCCTGCACCGGCACGGCTGGCGGGACGTGCTCGTGATCACCGGGCACGGCGGCAACAACGCCACGCTGAGCACCGTCGCGCAGGACCTGCTCGTCACCCACCCCGGCCTGCGGTTCGCCTGGACCCCGCTGACCACCCTCGCACCGGACGCCGTCGCCGCCATGCGGCCCAGCGAGGTGCACGGGCACAGCGGGGAGGCGGAGACCGCCCAGATGCTGTATCTCGCACCGGAGTTGGTGCACACCGACCGCCTCGCCCCCGGCTCCGTCCGCCGGGACGACCTCGACCCGCTCTCCCGACTCGCACGCCGCGGCGGCCACCCCGCCCTGACCGTGCCGTACGACCGGCTCAGCCCCAACGGCGTACTCGGCGATCCGCGCCGCGCCACGCCCGAGGACGGCCGCGCGATCGTCGACGCCGCGGTCCACCGCATCGTCACCTTCGCCAAGGAGTGGCTGGACACCACCGGCTGACGCTCCGTCACCTCACCTCCCTGCCTTCCCCCTCACCCTCACCCTCAGCCGTCGGCGCTCCCCGCGCCGCCGGCGGAAGGAGCCTGCCTTGAAACGCGCACTGTCCCGCACGGCCGCCTCTGTCATCGCCGGACTCACCCTGCTCACGGGGGCGAGCCTGACCTCTCCTTCGTACGCAACGACCTCGTACGCGAAGACCACCGCCCCCGGCTGCCGGCAGGACAGCCCCCAGCCGCCCGGCACCACCGCCCCGCATACCCTCACCAGCGGCGGTCTGGCCCGCACCTACCAGCTGCATCTGCCCAAGGGGTACAGCGGCGACCGGCAGTGGCCCGTCGTCCTCGCCTTCCACGGGCGGGGCAACACCGGCAGCGGCACCGAGGAGTTCAGCAAGCTGTCGACGCTGCCCGCGATCGTCGCGTACCCGGAAGGCGTCGTCGGCACCGGTGACGGGCAGCGGCAGGCATGGCAGGGCGCTCCGTACGCCGCGCCCGGCGTCGACGACGTGGCGTTCACGGGTGATCTGCTGGACTCGCTCCAGGCCCAACTGTGCGTGGACGAGCGGCGGGTGTACGCCACCGGGAAGTCCAATGGCGCCGGGTTCACCGCGCTCCTCGCCTGCCGGATGGCCGACCGCATCGCCGCCATCGCCCCCGTCGCCGGGGCGTTCTATCCCGGCACCGGCGAGAACTGCCGCCCTTCGCGCCCGGTCCCGGTCATCGATTTCCACGGCACGGGGGACGCCACCATCCCGTACGGCGGTGACCCCGACCGGGGCCTGCCCGCACTCCATGACTGGCTCACCGCCAGGGCCGCCCTGAACGGCTGCCGCACCCGCACCCCGGACCGCGCGACCGCCCCGGACATCACCGAGTCCCGCTGGACCGGCTGCAAGGACGGCGCCGAGGTCCGCCATGTGGCCGTCACGGACGGCGGCCACACCTGGCCCGGCGCCGACAGCTACAGCGGCGGCGGCAAGACCACCCAGAGCATCGAGGCCCACGAGGTCCTGTGGAACTTCCTGCGCCGCCACCACCTGCGCTGAGTCACCACCCCGCTCCCCCGCGCGCCCAGCCGCACCCCGTCCCCTCCCGCCACCACCACCCATCCCCAGCGGAGCCGCCGCCATGTCCTCCCCGACCCCTGCCCTGCCGGACGCGCCACCCCCACCGCCCGAAGGTCCCCCGCTCCCCCGCCTCATCCGCGCGATGGCCGTCGTCGAACGTGCCGGGAACGCGCTGCCGCACCCCTTCTGGCTGTTCTGGATCCTCTCCGGCATCCTCGCCGTGATCAGTGCGGTGCTCGCCGGGTTCGACGTCTCCGTCATCGCGCCCGGTGACGGCAAGCACGTCTCCGTGCAGAGCCTGCTCAGCGGGGACGGGCTCGCGATGGCCGTCTCGACGATGATCGAGAACTTCGCCGCGTTCCCGCCGATGGCGACCATCGTCGTGGTCATCATGGGCGTTGCCGTCGCCGAACGCAGCGGATTCCTGGCCGCGTTGATGAAGGTCGGCGTCTCCCGGGTGCCCGCCTCCTGGGTGGTCTTCGCGGTCGCCTTCGCGGGCACCGTCTCCCATGTCGCCTCGGCCGCCGCCTACGTCATCCTCGTACCGCTCGGCGGGCTCGCCTTCCGTGCCGTGGGCCGCTCCCCCGTGCTCGGCATCGTCGTCGCCTACACGTCGATCGCGTCCGGCTACGACGCCAGTCCCGTGCCGACGCCGAACGACGCGATCTTCGCGGGGATCACCACGGCGGCCGCGAAGATCGCGGGCGGCGACGACGCGTACGTCTCGCCGCTGAGCAACTGGTTCTTCAACATCGCCTCCTCGCTCCTGCTCGCCGCCGTCATCACCCTCGTGACGCGCTTCGTCCTGAGCAAGCGTCCCGACCTCGACGCTGACCCGGACGCCGATCTCGACGACATCGACGCGCTCAGCCTCAGCGACCGCGAGCGCTCGGCCCTGCGCCGGGCCGGCCTCTCCTTCCTGGTGGCCGTCGCCGCCCTCACCGCGGCCGTCGTGCCGGTCTCCTCGCCCCTGCGCGGCGAGGGCGGAAGCATCGTCGAGTCACCGCTCCTGGACGGCATCGCGGCGATCGTCGGCTTCCTCTTCGCGCTCGTGGGCGTCGTCTACGGGCTCCGCTCGGGGTCCGTGCGCAAGGCGGGCGACGTGCCGAAGCTGATGGTCGAGGGCGTCAAGCAGATGGCTCCGGTGCTCGTCCTGTTCTTCGCGATCGCCCAGTTCCTCGCCTACTTCGACTGGACCCACATCGGCGACGTCCTCGCCGTCAAGGCCGCCGAGCTGCTCGAACACAGCCAACTGCCCATCGTGTTCGTGTTCCTGCTCATCCTGCTGCTCCTGACCGTCGTGAACGTCATGGTCACCAGCGGGTCCGCGATGTGGGCCCTGGCCGCGCCCGTCCTCGTACCGATGCTGATGCTCGTGGACGTCCCGGCCGAGACCACGCAGGCGCTGTTCCGCATCGCCGACTCCGGTTCGACGGCCATCACGCCCATGAGCCCGTACTTCGTGATGGCGCTCGGCTTCCTCCAGCGGTACCGCAAGTCGGCGGGGCTCGGCACGCTCGCCTCGTACACGCTGCCGCTCGCCGTGGCAATGACCGCGGCCTGGACGCTGCTCTTCCTCGCCTGGTGGGCGCTCGGCATCCCGCTCGGCCCGGGCGCACCAGTGCGCTGACGTCACGCGATGGTGTGACGCCGCGGCACCGGCCGCATCGGCTTGCCTCCCGCGGGTAGTGCTCCGCTGCCCGTAAGCCACCGCGCGAGGAGAACGCCGTATGCCGCAGCCCTTCGAACTGCCCGCCTTCTATCTGGCGCACCCCGCGAGCCTCAACCCCCATGTGGAAGAGGCCAGGGAGCACTCCGGGACGTGGGCGCGTGACATGGGGATGCTGGAGGGGTCGGGCGTCTGGGAGCAACGGGACCTGGACGCCCATGACTACGCCCTGCTGTGCGCGTACACCCACCCGGACTGCGACGGTCCCGCGCTGTCCCTGATCACCGACTGGTACGTGTGGGTGTTCTTCTTCGACGACCACTTCCTCGACCTGTTCAAGCGGACCCGGGACCGCGAGGGCGGCAAGGCCTATCTCGACCGGCTGCCCGCCTTCATGCCGATGGACCTGTCGGCGCCCGTCCCCGAGCCGCGCAATCCGGTCGAGGCGGGGCTCGCGGATTTGTGGGCGCGCACGGTGCCGCACATGTCGCGGGACTGGCGGGCCCGGTTCGCCGAGAGCACCGAGAATCTGCTCAACGAATCGCTGTGGGAGCTCTCGAACATCGACGAGGGCCGGATCGCGAACCCCGTCGAGTACATCGAGATGCGCCGCAAGGTGGGCGGAGCGCCCTGGTCGGCGGGGCTCGTCGAGTACGCGACGGGCGCGGAGGTCCCCGCGGCCGTCGCCGGTTCCAGGCCGCTGCGGGTCCTGAAGGAGTCGTTCTCCGACGCCGTCCACCTGCGCAACGACCTCTTCTCGTACCAGCGGGAGATCGAGGAGGAGGGGGAGCTCTCCAACGGTGTGCTTGTCCTGGAGACGTTCCTGCACTGCACCACGCAGGAGGCGGCGGACGCCGTGAACGACCTGCTCACCTCGCGGATGCAGCAGTTCGAGAACACGGCGCTCACCGAACTCGGGCCGCTCTTCGTCCGCAGCGGGCTGTCCGCGAAGGAGTGCGCGGACGTCCTCGCGTACGCCAAGGGCCTTCAGGACTGGCAGTCCGGCGGGCACGAGTGGCACATGGTCTCCAGCCGGTACATGAACCAGGGCGGCGCCGCCCTGTCGCCGCTGGCCGGACCCACCGGCCCCGGCACGTCGGCCGCCGGGATCAAGGCGCTGATCGCCGCCACGGGCGCGAAGCGGCTGCGCAACCACACGCACGTGCCCTTCCAGCGGGTGGGGCCTTCCCGGCTCCCGGACTTCGACCTGCCGTGCGAGGCGCGGCTCTCGCCCCATCTGGCGGCGGCCCGCCCCCGCACCGTGGAGTGGGCCGACCGGATGGGCATGCTCGTACCGCAGCCCGGAGTGCCGGGTTCCGGCGTCTGGGACGCGCACAAGCTGTACGGCTTCGACTTCCCGCTCTGCGCGGCGGGCATTCACCCCGACGCGGATCCCGAAGCCCTCGACCTCAGCTCGCACTGGCTGACGTGGGGCACGTACGGGGACGACTACTTCCCGGCGGTGTTCGGCAGGCCGCGCGATCTCGCGGGAGCGGCGCTCTGCAACGACCGGCTCTCGCTCTTCATGCCGCTGGACCTCGACGGCATGCCGCTGCCCGCGAGCGCCCTGGAGCGTGGCCTCGCGGACCTGTGGGTGCGCACGGCGGCGCCGATGGACCGGGAGGCGCGCCGCACGCTGCGCACCTCCGTCGAGGTCATGACGGCCGCCTGGCTCTGGGAGCTGGACAACCAGGCGCAGAACCGCATCCCCGATCCCGTCGACTACATCGAGATGCGCCGCCTCACCTTCGGCACCCCGCTGACGACGAGCCTGTGCCGCCTGGGCCACGGTCCGCGGGTCCCGCGGGAGGTCTACCGCACGGGGCCTATCCAGAGCCTGGAGAACGCGGCAGGCGACTACGCGGCCCTGATGAACGACGTCTTCTCGTACCAGAAGGAGATCGAGTACGAGGGCGAGCTCCACAACGGCATCCTCGTCGTGCAGAGCTTCTTCGGCTGCGACTATCCGACGGCCCTCGGCATCATCGACGACCTGATGAAATCGCGGCTGAGCCAGTTCCGCCATGTCGTCGCCCACGAACTGCCGGTCCTGTACGACGACTTAAGGCTGCCGCAGGAGACGCGGGACATCCTCGACGGCTATGTGCGCGAGCTGGAGAACTGGATGACCGGCATCCACACCTGGCACCGCGACTGCCGCCGCTACCGCGAGGAACATCTGACGCACGGCCCACTGCGCACCCCGTCGGGCCTCGGCATGGCGGCGCTGCGCCCGGAGTGGCTGCGGGAGCCGCTGTCCCGGCCCTGCTGATCACCCGGTGTTCCGCGGCTGCGGCAGGATCTGGCGCAGCCGCGGGTCGGGGTGCCGCTCGCGGCGCCACTCGCGCGGGTAGCCGACCGAGACCTCCTGGAAGCGGACGCCGTCGTGCCAGGTGGTGCGGGGGATGTGCAGATGGCCGTAGACGACCGCCGCCGCCCCGTACTTCACGTGCCAGTCGGCGGTCAGTTCGGTGCCGCACCACAGCGCGAATTCGGGGTAGGTCAGGATCCGGGTGGGGTCGCGCACCAGCGGCCAGTGGTTGACCAGGACCGTGGGGATGCCGGGCGTGCGCCGGGCGAGCATCTCCTCGGTGGCCGCGACGCGGGCGCGGCACCAGTCGTCGAGGCCGGGATAGGGGTCGGGGTGCAGGAGCACCTCGTCGGTGCAGACGATGCCCGCCTTGTGCGCCGCCTCGAGGGCGTCCCGCTTCGCGTAGGTGCCTTCGGGGCGGAACGTGTAGTCGTAGAGCAGGAACAGCGGTGCCACGGTGGCCGGACCGCCCTCGCCGCGCCACACGGGGTAGGGGTCCTCGGGGGTCACGGCGCCCAGGGAGCGGCACAGGTCGACGAGATGGCGGTAGCGCTCCTCGCCGCGCAGCTGGACCGGGTCGTCGCGGGGCGTCCACAGTTCGTGGTTGCCCGGCGTCCACACCACTTTGGCGAAGCGTTCGGTGAGGGTGCGCAGCGCCCATTCGATGTCGGCCATGCGCTCGGCGGTGTCTCCCGCGACGATCAGCCAGTCCTCGTCGGTCTGCGGGCGCAGGGATTCCAGGAACGTGCGGTTGTCGGCGTAAGCGACGTGCAGGTCGCTGATGGCGTACAACTTCGGTTTTTTGACCGGTACTTGTGTCACTCCGTGAGGCTAACCGCGGGATCGGACGTCAGTGGTGTGTTTCGCTGCCGCCGTGCTGGATCTCCAGATACTCCTCGGGGGTCGCCTTGGGTATCTGCGCCGACGGCCCGAACATGGCACGTCCGAGGCGCGCCCGGAGCTTCTCGCCCCGGCTGACCTTGCGTGCCACGCCGTGTGCGTCGACCACCGGGCCGATCTCGTACGGCTTGGGCTGCTCGTGCGCGGTCAGCCGGTACAACTCGCTTTGCGACAGCGGCACATGCACTTCCACGTACTCCCCGTGCGGCAGGCGTTTGATCGTGCCGCTCTCGCGGCCGTGCAGCACCTTCTCGCGGTCGCGGCGCTGCAACCCCATGCACCACCGGTGTGTCAC
>NZ_JBNNJZ010000207.1:0-13254 GCF_050270335.1 Streptomyces sp. NPDC059900 | reverse complement strand
CACCGACCCCGCACGACCCCGCCCGGTCATGGTCTATCTGCACGGGGGCGACCACACCGACGGCGAGGGCGCCATGCACGGGGCCCAGCGCCTTGCCGCACAAGGCGATGTGATCGTCGTGACGGTCAACTACCGCCTCGGGGCCCTCGGTTACCTCGCCCACCCCGCTCTGGAGAAGGGCCACGGACGCGGCGAGTCGGGCAACTACGGCTTCCTCGACCAGCAGGCCGCCTTGCGCTGGGTGCGGCACAACGCGTCGGCCTTCGGCGGCGATCCCGGCAACGTCACCCTCTTCGGCCAGTCCGCCGGCTCCCACAGCACCTGCGCCCACCTGGTCGCCCCGTCCTCCGCGGGCCTCTTCGACCGGGTCATCTCGCAGAGCGGCCCCTGCGCGAGCGCCGACAGCAAGACCGGCCGTGCGGCGGCCCTGCGCCAGGGCGAGCGGACGGCCGCCGGGATCGGGAAGAAGCCCGGCGTCAAGAACTGGCGCAAGGCACCCGTCGAAGACCTGATCCACCCCTTCGGACAGGGGCCGCGCTACTCCCCCGTCTACGGCGGCGAGTTGCTGCCGCTGACACCCGAAAAGGCCTTCGCGAGCGGCCGTTTCAACAAGGTCCCGGTCCTCCAGGGCATCAACCACGACGAACAGCGGGCGATGGTCTACGGAATGGAGCTCGCCAAGAAGCAGACCACCGGCGACCCGGACGCGACGATCGACACGGCCGACTACCGGGCCCGCCTGGAGGAGGAGTTCGGCAAGGAGAAGGCCGCGAAGGTCGCCGCGCGCTATCCCGTCGGCGCCTACGACAACACCCCCGCCCTGGCACTCGCCGCAGCCCTCACCGACGCCCTCTACGCCGCGCCCGCCATCGACACCGGCCGCGCGCTCGCCGCCCGGGTGCCCACCTATGCGTACGAGTTCGCCGAGAAGGAGACGCCCTGGTACGCGGACCCGGCATACCCGAAGCCGGGTTTCCCCGCCGGTGCCGGACACCTCTTCGAACTGCCCTACCTCTTCGAGATCGACGACTACGAGAAGCTCTCCCACGCCCAGCGCGACCTCTCCGACGCGATGATCCGCATCTGGAGCGACTTCGCCCGCACGGGCAGGGCCGGCTGGCAGCCCGTCACCCCCGCCGGTCACCACACCCTGTCCCTCGCCTCGGGCCCCGGCGGCATCCGCCCGGTGGACTTCGCCGGGGACCACCGGTACGGCTTCTGGAAGTCCCTGAACTGACGCCCGCCGCGCGCCATCCATTGACGTCGCCTGCCTCGCGTGCATATATGAAGCCTCACATAGGTGAAGTTGCACATAGGTGCCCTGCCGAGGAGTCCGCGCCCGTGAAGTTCGAGTACGTCCTGCTTGGTCTGCTGACCCGGCGCCCCTACAGCGGCTACGACCTGCGCAAGTGGCTGGAGATCGAGGGGCAGTTCCTGTGGGCGCGGGCTCACCACAGCCAGATCTACCGCAAGCTCGCGCAGATGGAGGCCGACGGCTGGGTGCGGCACGAGATCGACGCACGCGAGGGCCGGCCGGACGCCAAGGTGTACCGGCTCACGCCCCGCGGCCACGAAGTCCTCCTGGAGTGGGTGCGCTCGCCCTACGAACCGCCGAGCCGCTTCCAGGAGATCGACTTCATCGCCCGGTTCAGCATCACCGGACCGCTCGACCGGGCGGCGGCGATCCGGCTCGTGGAGAGTGAACTCGCCTACCGGCGCGCGCAGATCGCGCACAACCGGGGACGGGACCGCACCTTGCGCTACGAGGATCCGGCCCCCGGTCTCGACCAGGAGCTGGATCTGCAGATCCACCACGTCCTGCACGGACTCGGCGCGGCGGCCATGGACCGCTGGGTCGCCTGGCTGGAGCGGACCCGGCAGAGCCTGACGGAAGGAAAGCCCCTCCGATGAAGGCCATCATGGTGATGTTCGACAGCCTCAACCGGCACATGCTGCCGCCCTACGGAGGCGACTGGACCCACGCGCCGAACTTCGCCCGCCTCGCCGGGCGGGCCGTCACCTTCGACAACGCGTACGCGGGCTCGATGCCCTGCATGCCGGCCCGCCGCGAGATCCACACCGGGCGGCACAACTTCCTGCACCGCAGCTGGGGCCCGCTGGAGCCGTTCGACGACTCCATGCCCGAACTCCTCAAGCAGCACGGCGTCTACACCCACCTCATCAGCGACCACCCGCACTACTGGGAGGACGGCGGCGCCACCTACCACGGGCGCTACAACACCTGGGAGTTCTTCCGCGGCCAGGAGGGCGACCCCTGGAAGGGACAGGTCGCCGAGCCGGACATACCGGAGGACCTGAAGCGGATGCGTTTCGGCGTCTACCGCCAGGACTGGGTCAACCGTCCCCACATGGCGACCGAGGACCGGCACCCGCAGACCCTCACCTTCGACGCGGGCCTGGAGTTCGTGCGCACCAATCAGGACGCCGACCGGTGGTTCGTCCAGATCGAGACCTTCGATCCGCACGAGCCGTTCTTCAGCCACCAGACGTACAAGGACCTCTATCCCCACGACTACGAAGGACCGCACTTCGACTGGCCCGACTACAAGCGGGTCGTGGAGAGCCCCGACCAGGTCGAGCACGGCCGGTTCGAGTACGCGGCGCTCCTGTCGATGTGCGACCACTCGCTGGGGCGCGTCCTGGACACCATGGACGAGCTGCGGATGTGGGACGACACCCTGCTGATCGTCTGCACGGATCACGGCCTGCTGCTCGGCGAGAAGGGCTGGTGGGGCAAGAGCGTCCAGCCCTGGTTCAACGAGCTCGTCCATCTGCCGCTCTTCGCGTGGGATCCGCGGGCGGCCACCGCGGGCGCGCGGCACGAGGCGCTGGTGCAGACCGTCGATCTGGCCCCGACGTTCCTGGAGTTCTTCGGGGTCGACCGCCCGTGCGACATGCGAGGCGAGCCGCTGCCCATCGCCGAGGACGTCCCCGTACGCGAGGCGGGTCTGTTCGGCATGCACGGCGGGCACGTCAACGTCACCGACGGCCGCCACGTCTACATGCGGGCGCCCGCGTCGCCCGACAACGCGCCCCTGTACGAACACACCCTGATGCCGACGCACATGCGGGGCCGCTTCTCCCCCGCCGAACTGGCAGACCTGGAACTAACCGGGCCGTTCGACTTCACCAAGGGTGTCCGCACCCTGCGCGTGCCGGGCCGCACCCTGGTCAACCCCCACCACCACGGCACCCTCCTCTTCGACCTGGCGACCGATCCGGAGCAGCACACTCCCCTGGTCGACGATGCCGCCGAACTGCGCATGGCCACCTTGATGGTGGAGCTGATGCGGGCCGAGGACGCCCCGCCCAGCCAGTACGAACGGCTCGGACTGCCCGCCGAGGGGCCGGTGACCGAGCAGCATCTGCTCGTCAGGGCCCAGCGCGAGCAGGCACAACGGGCCGCGCAGCCACTGCCCCTCGCCGAGGACTACCCCGAGGGCCGGCTCTCGCTGCGCACGCCCCTCAAGGCGCTGCTCTCCGATCCGGTGGCCGTCGAGGTGCTGCGCAGGCACCTGCCCGGTGTCGTCGACTCCGAGCTCCTGCAGATGCTGGGCGCCGCACCGCTCATCGACGTCGCCGCGATGGCCGGAGCGCTGTTCCCCGCAGCGGGCCTGCGCCTCGTCGCCGAGGAACTCGGACGACTCTGAGGCCCCCCGGCCACGTGGGCCGGTGACGGGGTTGCAGCCCCGTCACCGGCGTTCGCCCGCCGTCTCCCCCGCAGATCTCCCGCCAAGAAAATCGCAGAGAAAAGAGAGGGCGCGATGCCCGAGCTTAGTCAGCGCACCGGCATGCCCGTATCCGAGGTCAAGGTCAAGGGGCGCTGGCGGCAGCTGTCCCTGCTCGGCGGCACCATGCTCGTCGACAGCACCGAGGCGAGCCTGGTCAGCAGCCTGTTCCCGCTGATCCGGCAGTCCCTGGGGGTCTCGCTCGGCGCCCTCGGCGTCCTGACCGCCGCGGGGAAGGTCGCGGGCGCGTTCACCGGGCCCCTGTGGGTGTGGGCCGCGCAGCGCTGGTCGCGCAAGAGCGTCCTGGTCGTGGCCACCGGGCTCTGGGGCGTGTGGGGCGTGGCCGCGGGCTTCTCGCAGAACTTCGGCCAGCTCCTGGTCCTCTACACCGTCCTGGCGGCGGGCTACGCTGCCGCGCACCCCATCATCACCGAGCTGATCGGCGATCTCTTCGGCGGATCGTCCCGCGGCCGTGCGGTGGGTGTGGTCTACGGCGCGGTCTCCCTGGTCAGTGCCGGGATCGGCCCGCTCAAGGGCCAGCTCGCGGGCGTCGACGACGGCTGGCGCTGGGGCCTGTGGGGCATCGGCGCCTTCAACATCCTGCTGGGCATCGGGCTGTGGGTTTGGTTCCGCGATCCGGGGCGCGGCGCGGCCGAGGAACAGCTCGCCGACCTCGACCGCGCCACGCGCGACGCCCACTCGAAGCTCACCCGGGACAAGGTGCTCTCGCTGCTGGGCATCCGCAGCCTGGTGGTCCTGCTGATCTCGCGGCTGATGTCGGGCCATCTCCTGGTGGGCACGTTCGGAGTGGTCTTCCTGGTGGACGTGTACGGCTTCAGCACCCAGAAGGCCTCGATCGTGCTGCTGCCCTTCGGCGTCGGCTACTTCCTCGGCACGCTCCTGGGCGGCGTCGCTGCCGACTGGGCGCATCGGCGCAGCCCGCGCCACGGCCTCGTGGCGGTCCTGCAAGCGGCCCAGTTCGTCTTCGCTCTCGTGGCCTACTTCGGTACGCAGTTCGACTACGGCAGCATCGCCCTGTTCGGTGTCTTCTTCGCCCTCATGGGCGCGACCCAGGGGGTCAACCCGAGCGTCAACCGGCCCATGGTCATGGCGATCACGCCGCCCGAACTGCGCGGAGCCGCCTTCGCGGTCTACGTCTCGGTCTTCGAGGCGATCGCCTGGGCCGGCTTCAGCCTCGGCGCGGGGTTCCTCGGCGACGCCGTCGGACTGCGCACGGTCTTCCTGTGGGTCCTCGTGCTTCTCATGCTGGCCAACGGCGTGTTCCTGACCCTGCTCTACCGTCCGTACGCCGATGACGTCGCCCGCGTCCAGCGGGAGCTGCACGCCCGGCGCGAGGCCGCACTCCTTGTGCGAGGGTGATCCCGTACCTCCACCGTCTCGACGCCTCGTACGTCTCGAACGCAAGGAGCCGGATACCGATGGCAGCCACCGCAGCGAGCCTGGCCCTGGACGTGACCTCAGGGCTGCGGGCGAGTGCCCTCGAGGACTATTACCGGGATCTGCACCGCCACCCCGAGCTCTCCTTCCAGGAGCACCGCACGGCCGGGATCCTCGCCGGGCGGTTGCGCGACGCCGGGTACGCGGTGACCACCGGCGTCGGCGGCACGGGTGTCGTGGGCGTCCTGGAGAACGGCGACGGGCCCGTGGTGTGGCTGCGCGGCGACATGGACGCGCTGCCCGTCAAGGAGACCACGGGCCTCGCGTACGCCTCCACCGTGGACGGCGTCATGCACGCCTGCGGCCACGACACGCACGTGACCTGGCTGACGTTCGCGGCCGACGCGCTCGCGGCGGCCCGCGAGACCTGGGCGGGCACGCTCGTGGTGATCGGGCAGCCCGCCGAGGAGGCGGGCGGCGGGGCGAGCGCGATGGTCGCCGACGGGCTGCAGGAACGCTTTCCCCGCCCCGACGCGGTCTTCGGCCAGCATGTCGCCCCCGGCCCGGCGGGTTTCGTCGCCCACACGCCGGGGCTGATCATGTCGGCCGCCGACAACGTGGAGATCGTGGTGCACGGCGTCGGCGGCCACGGCTCACGGCCGGAGGCCGCCGTCGATCCGGTGGTGACGGCCGCCTACATCGTCACCCGGCTGCAGACCGTGGTCTCCCGCGAGGTGTCCGCGTCGGACGCGGTGGTGCTCACCACCGGGCAGTTCCACGCGGGGCAGCGGCCCAACATCATCCCGGCGGAGGCCCGGCTCGGCCTCAACCTGCGGACGCAGGACGAGGCGGTGCGCGAGCGGGTCCTGGGCGCCGTCCGCCGCATCGCCGAAGGCGAGTGCCTGGCCGCCGGGTGCCCCGCGCCGCCCGAGGTGACCGTCGGCGCCAGCTTCCCGGCCACCGTCAACGACGCCGCGCTCGACGCGGAGATCGCCGCCGTGCACCGGGAACTGTTCGGCAAGGACAGCGTGTTCGACTTCGGGCCCGCGATGGGCAGCGAGGACTTCTCCGTCCTCGTGCCCGCCGGGGTGCCCTACGACTTCTGGTTCGTGCCCTCGACGGCGCACGCCACCTGGCAGGCGGCGCCGGGCAAGGAACTCGCCGAGAAGTTCACCGGCGTACCGGCCAACCACAGCCCGCTGTTCGCCCCGGACCTCTCCGTCCTGCTGCCGGGCGTGCAGACGCTGGTGGGGGCGGCGCTGCACAAACTCGGCGCGTAGGGACCCCAGTCGGCGGGCGTCAGCGGAAGGCCGCGTGGCCGGTGAGGGCCTGCCCGAGGGCGAGCGTGTGCATCTCGCTCGTGCCCTCGTAGGTCAGCACGGATTCGAGGTTGTTGGCGTGCCGGATCACCGGGTACTCCAGCGAGATGCCGTTCGCGCCGAGGATCGTGCGCGCGGTGCGGCAGATCTCGATGGCCTCGCGTACGTTGTTCAGCTTGCCGAAGCTGATCTGGGCCGGGTGGACCCCGGCGGGCGAGTCCTTGAGCGCCGACAGGTGCAGGGCGGTCAGGGTCGCCTTGTGCAGTTCCAGGGCCATGTCCACCAGCTTCTGCTGGGTCAGCTGGAAGCCCGCGATCGGCCTGCCGAACTGCTCGCGCTGCAAGGCGTAGTCGCGCGCCGCCCGCCAGGCGGAGCGGGCGGCGCCCGTGACACCCCAGACGATGCCGTAGCGCGCCTCGTTCAGGCAGGTGAGCGGGGCACCGACACCGCGCGCCTCCGGGAGCAGCGCGGAGGCGGGCAACCGCACGTCGTCCAGGACCAGTTCACTGGTGACGGAGGCGCGCAGCGACATCTTGTGCTTGATGACGGGGGCGGAGAAGCCGGGGGTGCCGGTGGGCACGACGAAGCCGCGTACGCCGTCCTCCGTCTGCGCCCAGACGACGGCGACGGCCGCCACCGAACCGTTCGTGATCCACATCTTGCGGCCGTCGAGGATCCAGTCGTCGCCGTCCCGGCGCGCGCGGGTCGTCATCGACGCCGGGTCGGAGCCGTGGTCGGGTTCGGTCAGGCCGAAGCAGCCGATGGCCGAGCCTTCCGCCATGCGCGGCAGCCACTCCTGCTTCTGCTCTTCCGAGCCGAAGCGGTGGATCGCGAACATCGCCAGGGACCCCTGTACGGAGACGAAGGAGCGCAGCCCGGAGTCCGTGGCTTCCAGTTCACGGCAGGCGATTCCGTACGCCCGCGCCGACATACCCGCGCAGCCGTAGCCCTCCAGGTGCATGCCGAGCAGGCCCATCTTGCCGAATTCGCGGGCGAGTCCGGGCAGGTCCGGCAGCCCGCCGGACTCGAACCAGTCGGCGATGTGCGGCTCCACCCTGGCGTCGAGGTACTGGCGGACCGTGTCGCGTACGGCGCGCTCCTCGTCGGTGAGCAGGGCCTCCAGGTTGAGCGGGTCGACGGCGTCGAGAGCGCGGAACGGCATGGTCAGGCTCCTTGCGAGGGGTGCGCGGGGTGCGGGTGCTCAGCGTGTTCGGGGTGCTGCGGGCGGTCCGGCTGCTGCGGGTGGTCGAGCAGACGGTCGATGTCCGCCTCCGCGTAGCCGAGTTCGGCCAGTACGTCCCTGCTGTGCAGGCCGAGGGTGGGCGGTGCGGTGCGTACGGCGGGGCGTTCGCCGCGGAAGCTGACGGGGAAGGCGACCTGCTGGAGCGGGCCCACGTCCGGGTGGTCGACCTTCTGGACCATGCCGAGCGCCTCGGTCTGCGGGCAGTCGTAGACCTCGTCGAGGGTGCGGATGGGGGCGACGGGGACGCCGCGCGGCTTGAGCAGCGCGCACCAGTGGGCCACCGTGTCGTCGACGAGGACCGCTTCCAGCTTGGCGTTGAGTGCGGCCCGGTGGGTGACGCGGGCGCGGTTGGTGGCGAAGCGCGGGTCGTCGGCCCACTCGGGGTGGCCGAGGGTCTGGCTGAGGCGGCGGAAGAGTCCGTCGCTGCCCACCGCGATCACGAAGTGGCCGTCGGACGCGGCATAGGCCTGGTACGGGACGAGGCTCGGGTGGCCCGAGCCGAGGCGGGTGGGCCGCTCCCCCGTGGCGAAGTAGCCGGTGGCCCAGTTGATGTGCAGGGCGAGCTGGGACTCGTACAGGGAGGTCGTGACGTACTGGCCTCGTCCCGTGCGCTCGCGCTCGACGAGGGCCGAGGTGACGCCGATGAGGCCGAAGAGCGCGGCGCCCAGGTCCCCCATGGCGTAACCGGCCTTGACGGGCGGCCCGTCGGGCTCGCCGGTGAGCGACATGAGACCGGCGCTGGCCTGCGCGACCATGTCGTACCCCGGCTCGTCGCGCAGTGGCCCGCTGTCGCCGAACGCCGAGATGTGGAGCAGGACCAGGCGCGGGTAGCGGGCGCTGAGGGTGCGGTAGTCGAAGATGTCGGCGAGGGAGCTGCCGGGGCGGAAGTTCTCCACCAGGACGTCCGCATCGGCGAGCATCCGGTGCACGGCCTCCTGCCCCCCGGGGGATTTGAGGTCCAGGGTCACCGAGCGCTTGTTGCGGTTGGCCGCCAAGTAGTACGTGGCGTCAGGGCCGTTGAAGGGCGGGCCCCAGGCGCGGGTCGGGTCGCCGCCCTCGGGGTGCTCGACCTTGATGACGTCCGCGCCGAGGTCGGCGAGGGACATGGTGACGTAGGGCCCCGCGAGGATCTTGGAGAGGTCCACGACCTTCATTCCGGCCAGGGGGGACGCGGGGCGGGACTCGTCAGGCATGTGCGGGGGCCTCCTCGGCCGTGGCGATCGGGACCTGTCCACCCTCGGCCAGTTCGGCCAGGTGGTCCAGGGCCGTTCGGGGCAGGGCGTCCGGGTCGTCCAGGAGCGCCTCGTAGGTGCGGGCGACCAGGAGCGCGCGGCCGTTGCCGGTCGTCCGCCGCTCGTGGTCGGCCTGGTCGTGCAGGAGCGTCGCCATGACGGCGTGCGTGAGTCTGTCGGCGTACCGTCCGATCCGCGCCTCCTGCTCCTCTTCGGGGAGTTCGAGGAGTGCGTCGCCCTGCTTGCGCAGGAGTTCCCAGCGGTGCCTCACCGGGGCGCGGTCGCCGTAGGTGTCGGCGAGGGTGCGGTGGGCGGCGGCGCGGCGCATGCAGCGCAGCACGTCGAGCGCGATGACGTTCGACGAGCCCTCCCAGATGGAGCCGAGGTGGGCGTCGCGCACGAGCCGTGGGTTGACCCAGTCCTCGATGTAGCCGTTGCCGCCCCGGATCTCCATGGCCTCGCCGGTGACGGTGCGGGCGCGCTTGCACAGGGTGTGCTTGGCGAGCGGGGTGAGGACGCGGACCAGCGCCTTGGCCTGCTCGTCTCCGTCGTCGGCGGCGGTGAGGCGGGCCGCGGCCTCCAGGACAAGGCCGAGCGAGGCTTCGGTGTCGAGGATCATCGGCAGGAGCGTGGCCCGCATCAGGGGCTGGTCGAAGAGGGGCTTGCCGAAGACGTGGCGGGCGCGGGTGTGGTCGACGGACTCGCGGACCGCGCGGCGCATCAGGGCGGTGGCGCGCATGGCGTTGGAGAGCCGGGAGACGTTCAGCATCTCGGCCATCTGCCGGAAGCCGTGGGCGAGTTGGCCGACGGGGGTCGCGTAGGCCTCCTCCAGGGTGACCTCGCCGCTCGCGATGGACCGGGATCCGAGCTTGTCCTTGAGGCGGTCGATGCGCACGGCGTTGCGCGTCCCGTCGGGCCGCAGCCGCGGTACGAGGAACATGCCGAGGCCGCGGGTGCCCTCGCCCTGGCCGGGGACGCGGGCGAGGGTGAGGGTCACGTCGGCGGCGGGGTTGGACGCGAACCACTTCTTGCCGGTGAGGGTCCAGTGCGTGCCCCGGTCGGTGGCGAGGGTCTGCGTCAGGCCGACGTCCGTGCCGCCCTGCTGCTCCGTCATGAACATCGCGCCGGTGGCCCGGTGTGCGGGGTCCGTGGAGGACAGGGCGGCGATCTCGGCGGCGTACCGGCCGGGGTCGAAAAGGCGCAGGATGCGGGCGGCGGAGTCGGTCATCGACAGCGGGCAGGCCATGCCGAACTCGGACTGTACGTAGAGGTAGGACAGGGCGTACTTGACGGTGTGCGGGATCGTGCCGGGCCAGCCGTGGACGCCGGGCCGGTGGGACATCGCGGCGAGGCCGAAGCGTTCGTAGGCGATCGCGGCGGCGCGGTCGTGGGCGGGGTGGTACTCGATCGCGTCGACGCGGGTGCCGTCCGGGGCGTACGGGATCAGGCGCGGCGGATGGGCGTCGGCGAGGGCGGCCTGCCGGTCGAGGTCGCCCGCGGCAAGCTCGCCGAGTTCCGCGAGCAGGGGCTCGACGCGGTTTCGGTCGTCGGGGGCGAGGCGGCGGTCGAGCAGGGGGCGCAGGGCGGGGTCGCGGTCGGCGAAGTTCCGGGGAGTCGGCGAGGACACAGGTTGCTCCAGGTCAGGCGGGTTGTGCGGTGCGGGAGTCGGCGGCAGCGGCGGTGGCCGGTTCGCCGGTGCGGGCGAGCAGGGGAAGGACACCGGCGAGGGTGAGCGCGGTGTAGGCGAGGCCCAGGGCGACGACCGGCCAGATCGAGCCGGAGGCCGTCAGGAGGTACTGCGAGACGATCGGCGCGGTCCCGGCGAACAGGGTCGTGCACAGCTGGTACGCGAGGGACATGCCGGTGTAGCGGACCTCGACGGGGAAGACGCGGGCGAGGATCCCGGCGAGCGCCGCGTAGTACATGGCGTGCGGGAAGGTCGCCAGGCCCATGCCGAGGACGGCGAGCCAGAAGTCGCCCGTGCCGACGAGGACGAACATCAGCGGCAGCAGGACGAACTCCGGGAGGAGCATCCACAACACGGCTTTGCGCACGGGCCACTTGGTGGCGAGGACGGCGCCGAAGGGCTGCACGATCACCTGCACGACGAGGGCGAGCGAGATGACCGTGAGGAAGGTCGTGCGGTCGAAGTCCAGGTCGGCGGTGGCCCAGGACAGGGCGAACGTCGTCTTGACGTAGGTGATCGCGACGCCTGCCGTGCCGGCGAGCACGCCGAGGAACACGAGCATCGGGGAGCGCGTGAGTACTTCCTTGACCGGCAGCTTGATCGTCTTGTTCCGGGCGAGGGCGGCCTGCATCTCGGGGGTCTCCGCCAGCCTGAGCCGGATGAACAGGCCGACGGCGACCAGGACGGCCGAGAACAGGAACGGCACGCGCCAGCCCCATGACTCGAAGGCCGCGTCCGGGAGCTGGGCCATGCCGAGGAAGGCGAGGGTCGCCAGGAGGTTGCCGACCGGGGAGCCCTGTTGGGCGAAGGAGCCGTAGAGCAGTTTGCGGCCCGGCGGTGCGTACTCGGTGGCGATGAGGACGGCGCCGCCCCACTCGCCGCCCATCGCCACGCCCTGGATCATCCGCAGCAGGACCAGGAGGATCGGTGCGGCGGCGCCTATCTGCGCGTACCCCGGCAGGAGTCCCACGCAGAACGTGGCGCCGCCCATCATCGTGAGGGTGGTGACCAGGGCCTTCTTGCGGCCGTACTTGTCGCCGAAGTGCCCGAATATCAGGCCGCCGAGGGGGCGGGCGAGGAAGCCGACCCAGAAGGTGGCGAAGGCCGCGAGGGTGCCCACGGCGGGTGAGGCGCCGGCGAAGAAGATCTTGCCGAGGACCAGGGCCGAGGCGGACCCGTAGATGTAGAAGTCGAACCATTCGATGGTCGTGCCGACGAACGCGGTGACGCCCGCGCGGCGCGCCTCGCGGGCGAGTCGGGGATCAGGGGCCTCGGGCGCCGGGGCTGCGTCCGGTTGCCCGGGGAGCGGGGCGTCTTGCTGCATGACGAGCGTCCTCTCGTGGCGGCAGATCCCGCGACGGAGGGCGGCGAGACGGGGAAGGCAGCCGAGCGGCCGGCGGCCGGTCCTCGCACCGTCGCGAGACGTGGATCACTCTGCCTTCCGCCATTAGGAGGTGTCCAAGACCAATAGCGGGCCGCACTGAGACGTCATCGAGCACAATCGAGCACAGTCAGCCGGTGGAATCCGGGGCGTCGGCAGGCACCGGCAGGACCTCGTCGGCCACGCGGAGCACCGCGTGCAGCGCGGCGGAGCGGTTGCCGGTGCGCCAGCCGAGCGCGATGGGCAGCACCGGCACGTCGTCTCCGGCGAGCGGCCGGAACACGACGTGCTCCAGATGGATGTTGCGGGCCGACGCCACCACGACCGCGAGACCGACCCCCGCCCCCACCAGGGCCAGCATGTTGTACGAGTCCGGCGCCTCCTGCACGATCCGCGGCGCGAACCCGGCCTCGTGGCAGGCCTGCACCATGGCCTCGCGCACGGCGGACTCGCGCGAGAGCGGGAACGTCACCAGGGGCTCGCCCGCCAGTTCGCTCACCGGCACCTCGGGGCGCGCGGCCAGCGGATGGCTGTCGGGCAGGGCGAGCACGAGCCGCTCCATGCGCACCACGCGGGCCGTGATGCCGCGCCGCACGGGCAGCGCCACGAACCCGATGTCCAGCGTCCCGTCGGCAACGCGCCGCAACGCCTCCCCCGTATACGTCTGGCCTTCGAGGACCAGCTCGATGCCCGGCAGCTGGGAGTTGACGGCGCGGGTGAGCAGGGGCAGCGCGGAGTAGCTGCTGGCCCCGGCGAAGCCGACGCTGACCCGGCCGACCTCGCCCAGATGCGCGGCCCGCACCGTGCGCCGCACCGCCGAGGCGTCGGCGAGCAGCCGCCGGGCGGGCTCCAGGAGCGCCTGCCCGGCGGGGGTGAGGCTGACGGTACGGGTGGTGCGGTCGAACAGCTTCACCCCGAGGTCCCGTTCGAGGAGCTTGATCTGCTGGCTCAGCGGCGACTGGGCGATGTGCAGGCGGTCGGCGGCGCGGCCGAAGTGCAGTTCCTCGGCGACGGCGACAAATCCGGACAGGTGTCTGAGCTCCACGCGGGTGACGATACGGCGCCGGTGGCGGCCCGGTGGCCGGACCGCCACCGGCAATTCGTCTGATCGTCTTCCCCTGTCCGGGTCGATGTGGGAGAACGCTCTGATGTGCGATGACGAACTGATACCGCCGCGGGCGGACCTGACCGAGAAGCAGTGGCTGCGGGCCGACGCTCCGCTCGCCGCGGACCTGACCGCCAAGT
>NZ_JBNNJZ010000206.1:0-13266 GCF_050270335.1 Streptomyces sp. NPDC059900 | reverse complement strand
CCCTCACGCCGTTCCTGTCGCTCTCCCCGCTACATCTCGCCCAGGGTGAGATCGGCGGTCTTGTCGGCGCCGTCCCTGGTGTACGTCACCTGCGTCTTGTCGCCCGGCTTCTCCCCGGCGAGGACCTCGGAGAGCGAGGTGATCGTGGTGATCTCGGTATCGCCCAGCTTGGTGATGATGTCGCCGGCCTCGATGCCCGCCTTGGCCGCCGCGCCGTCCTTCTGCGCCTCGACGACCGCGACGCCCGCGGGCTTGTAGTCGTCGCCGAGGACCGTGCGTCCCGTGATGCCGAGGGCGGCCCGGCCCGAGTCGGTGACCCTGCCGTCCTTGATGATCTGGTCGGCGACGGTCTTCACCATCGACGACGGGATGGCGAACCCGATGCCGGGCGCCGCGCTGTCGCCCATCTGCGGGTCGGACGCGGCGAGCGTCGGAATCCCGATGACCTCGCTGTCGAGGGTGACGAGGGCACCGCCGCTGTTGCCCGGGTTGATCGCGGCGGACGTCTGCACCATGTTCGCGATGGTGGCGCCGGCGGAGCCCTCCGAGCGGGGCTCGCTGACGGTCCTGCCGGTGGCGGAGATGATGCCCTGCGTGACGCTGGAGGACAGGCCGAGCGGTGAACCCATGGCGAGCACGATCTGCCCGACCTCGGCCTTCGTGGAGTCCGCGAACTTGGCGGCCTTGAGCCCGTCCGGCGGGTTGTCGAGCTTGATGACGGCGAGATCCTGCTCGGGGTAGGAGGTGACGAGCTTCGCGGTCAGGGCCTGCTCCCCGGTGGCCGTCGTGACCTTGAAGGTGCGCTCCTTGCCCACGACGTGGGCGTTGGTGACGATGTGGCCCTTGTCGTCGTAGACGACGCCGGAGCCCAGGCTGTCGGAGGCGTCGATCTGGACGACCGACGGCAGGACGTCCTTGATGACCTGCTGGTAGTCGTCCTGCAGACCGCTGTCCGCCCTGGGCGCGGCCTGAGTGGTGGACTCACCGGAATCCCCGGAGCCGGAACCGGAACCGGTCCCGGATGCGGAGCAGCCGCCCAGCAGCAGCCCGGCGGCGACGACGGCGGCGGCGGTGACGTTACGGGTACGCGAGACAGTCATGCCCCGAGTGTCCATTTCACCCCGGTATGCCGCCCTGAAATAGACGGCCGATCAGGGGGCTGCGGGCTCGCGTCTGATCGCGGCCTGGAGCGTCCCGCTCCTGCCCGTACAGCCCGATGCGGGGCAAACGGGTGGGTGGGCGGGAAAGATCCGCCGCGAAGCGGCGGTTCCATCAGTCCCGCACACCGCAGACGTGCAACAGAGCGGCGACCCGGCGATACGGGTCGGTACGCCCGGCCCGCTCCTCGGCGGCGAGCAGCGCCGCCAGTTCCGCGTCCCCCGGCACGGCCGCATCATCGGCCGCCTGATCGGTGAAGACCCGCACCCCGTACCAGGCATGCAACGGCGCCGCGATCCCCGCCAGCGAAGCGGACACCGCGTCGAGCCGATCGGCCCGCGCCTCGAGCCCGAGCCGATTGCGGTACACGGTGGAGTCGAAGGCCCCCATCGCCCCCGCCCAGTCCCCGGCGAGCCCCGGCCGCATGGCCAGCGCGTCCGCGTTGCGCACCAGCAGGGAGAGCAGCCCGCCGGGCGCCAGCATCCGGGCAAGACCCGCGAGCAGCGCGTCCGGCTCCTCCACGTACATCAGCACGCCGTGGCACAGTACGACGTCGAAGCTGCCCGGCAGGAAGTGCACCCCGGTGTCGCGCCCGTCGCCCTCGACGATGCGCACCCGCCCCTGGATGCCCTCGGGCTCGGCGCCGAGCGCCTGACGCGCCGCGGCCACCATCGCCGAATCCTGCTCGACGCCCGTCACCTTGTGCCCGGCGCGGGCCAGCCGCAGCGCCTGCGTGCCCTGGCCCATGCCCACGTCGAGCACGCGCAGCCGCTGCCCCACGGGGAAGCGCTTGGCTATCTGCTCGTCGAGCTGCCGGGTCACCAGCTCCTGGCGTACGGCGTTACGCAGACCGCCCAGCTTCGCCAGCCACGCGGCGGCCCCGCCGGCGAAACCGCTCAGGGCCGCTCTCCGCGCTTGACCTGCGGCTTCGGCAGTCGCAGCCGACGCATCTGGAGCGTACGCATCAGGGCGTAGGCGACGGCGCCCTTCTTGTTCTCGCTCGGGAAGCGCTCGTTCAGGCGCTTCTTCAGGCGGAAGGCCGTCGTCACCGAGTCCACGATGATCAGGACGATCACGAAGAGCCAGAGCAGCAGCGCGATGTTCTGCAACTGCGGAACGCGGACCATGCTCAGCACGAGGATGATCACCGCGAGCGGCAGGAAGAACTCGGCGATGCAGAACCGCGAGTCGACGAAGTCACGCGCGAACTTACGCACGGGACCCTTGTCGCGGGCGGGCAGATAGCGCTCGTCACCGCTGGCGAGCGCCTGGCGCTGCTTGTCCATCTGGACGCGGCGTTCATTGCGCTGCCGCTTCGCCGCCTCCTTGCGCGTCACGGGCGTATTGGCCACGCTGCGGCGCTGGGTCTGGGCCTCACTGCGCTTGGGCGTGGGGCGGCCCTTGGGGGCCTCGGGGTCACGGGGCTGCTGGGAGTCGGTCACCGGGGCCTTGCTCGCCGGGGCCTTCTCGTCCTTGGATCGGCTACGGAACACAAAACCCAAGGGTACGTGGTGCGAACGCATGGACCCCCGCCCGACGGGGAACGATCCGGCAACACCGGGCGTCTTGATTGTGTGGCTAAGGGGATGTTCCGTGTGGTTTACAAGCGGTTTTCGGGCGGTTCCCGGGGGTGCACCTACTCCCTACGCCTGAGCCCGGCCGGACACAGTCGTCCTTGGGGATGAGCGCATCCGCACGCGAACAGTGCGGTAATGGATGCAGGGCCCGTACTGTGGGTTCTGTTGCAGTACCTGGAGCTGGAAGTCCGTCAGAAGGGGGCGCGCGAAGCCCATGAGCGGTGTCATGAAGCGTATGGGGATGATCTTCCGCGCGAAGGCGAACAAGGCCCTTGACCGGGCCGAGGACCCGCGCGAAACCCTCGATTACTCGTACCAGAAGCAGCTTGAGCTGCTCCAGAAGGTGCGCCGGGGTGTCGCCGACGTGGCGACCTCGCGCAAGCGCCTGGAACTGCAGCTGAGCCAGCTCCAGAAGCAGTCCTCCACCCTTGAGGACCAGGGCCGCAAGGCGCTCGCCCTCGGGCGCGAGGACCTGGCCCGCGAGGCGCTCTCGCGCCGTGCGGCGCTGCAGCAGCAGGTGACCGACCTGGAGACGCAGCACCAGACGCTCCAGGGCGAGGAGGAGAAGCTCACCCTCGCGGCGCAGCGCCTCCAGGCCAAGGTCGACGCCTTCCGTACGAAGAAGGAGACGATCAAGGCCACGTACACCGCCGCCCAGGCGCAGACCCGGATCGGCGAGGCCTTCTCCGGCATCTCCGAGGAGATGGGCGACGTCGGCATGGCCATCCAGCGGGCCGAGGACAAGACCGCGCAGCTCCAGGCGCGGGCGGGCGCGATCGACGAGCTCCTGGCTTCCGGTGCTCTCGACGACTCCTCCGGGCTCGCCAAGGACGACATCCAGTCCGAGCTGGATCGCCTCTCCGGTGGTACTGATGTAGAGCTGGAACTGCAGCGGATGAAGGCCGAGCTGGCCGGCGGCTCGACGTCGAAGCAGGCCATCGAGCCGGGTCAGGGACAGCCGCAGGCCCAGCAGCCGCAGGACACCCCGCGCTTCGACAAGCAGTAGTAGTTCACCGCTCACGGGTTCACCGCTCACGTCCGAGGAGGGCGACATGATCGTACGGATCATGGGGGAGGGGCAGGTGAAGCTGGCCGACAGCCACTTCGCCGAACTGAACAAGCTGGACGACGAGCTCCTCGAGGAGATGGAGGGCGGCGACGAGTCCGGCTTCCGCCGGACGCTGGGCGCGTTGCTGGACAAGGTCCGGGAGCTGGGCGAACCCCTCCCGGACGACGCCCTGGAACCCTCCGAACTGATCCTCCCCGGCCCGGACGCGACCCTGGACGAGGTCCGGGAGATGCTGAGCGACGACGGCCTGATCCCGGGTTGACGCGGGGCAATCGGGTGGGTGGTTGGGAGACATCCGCCGCGAAGCGGTGGGACAGGATCCCTGCATCAGGCCGAGCGGCCGGGTCCAGCACCCCGCAGGGACCCGTACCGTTTAGGGCGTGACCACTCTCGTGCGAGGCCGCTGCTGGGCCAAGGCGCACCCCCTGGCCGTGGACGCCGTCCTCGCGGCAGCCGTCCTCGTATGCATGGTCATCGGATCCTTCGTCGAGCCGTACGGCCATGACGGCGGCCCCACCTGGGGTACCCGCACCCCGGCCGCGCTCAGCCTCGTCCTGATGGTGCTCGCCGCCGTCGCGCTGGTCTTCCGCCGCCGCGCCCCCTGGGCCGTGCTCGCCGCGACCTGCGGCCTCACCGTCGTCGACCTCGTCACCGGCGAGTTCCGCGGCAGTGTCGTGATGAGCGTGGTCATCGCCCTCTTCACGGTCGCCGCCCGCACCGACCGGCACACCACCTGGCGCGTCGGCCTGGTCACCATGACCGGCCTCACCGCGGTGGCGATGCTCGCGGGCCCCCTGCCCTGGTACGCCCAGGAGAACCTCGGCATCTTCGCCTGGACCGGCATGGCCGCGGCCGCCGGTGACGCCGTCCGCAGCCGCCGGGCCTTCGTGGACGCCATACGCGAGCGCGCCGAACGCGCGGAACGCACCCGCGAGGAGGAGGCCCGGCGCCGCGTCGCCGAGGAACGGCTGCGCATCGCCCGCGATCTGCACGACGTGGTGGCCCACCACATCGCCCTCGTCAACGTCCAGGCGGGCGTGGCCGCGCACGTCATGGACAAGCGCCCCGACCAGGCCAAGGAAGCCCTCTCCCACGTACGCGACGCCAGCCGCTCCGCGCTCAACGAACTGCGCGCCACCGTCGGCCTGTTGCGGCAGACCGGCGACCCCGAGGCGCCCACCGAACCCGCACCGGGCCTGGCCCGCCTGGACGACCTCGTCGAGACCTTCCGGCACGCGGGCCTGCCCGTCGAGGTCACCTGCGGCGACGCGGCAACGGACCTGCCCGCCGGCGTCGACCTCGCGGCCTACCGCATCATCCAGGAAGCCCTCACGAACGTGCAGAAGCACGCGGGGGCGGGCGCGAAGGCCGAGGTCAGCGTCATCCGCGTAGGACCGAACGCCGAGATCACGATCCTGGACGACGGAGGGGGCGAGAAGAAGGAGCAGAGCGGACAGGGCGACGGCGGCGGACACGGCCTCCTCGGCATGCGCGAGCGCGTCAGCGCCCTGAACGGCCGCTGCACCGCCGGACCCCGCTACGGCGGCGGTTTCCGCGTCCATGCGATCCTGCCCGTCACGGCAACGCCGGTCACCCCGGCAGAGGGAGGGACCGCGTGACGATCCGGGTGCTGCTCGCCGACGATCAGGCCTTGCTGCGCAGCGCGTTCAAGGTGCTCGTCAACTCCGAGCCCGACATGGAGGTCGTCGCCGAGGCGTCGGACGGCGCGGAGGCCGTCGAACTCGCCAAGTCGCAGGCCGCCGACGTCGTCCTGATGGACATCCGAATGCCCGGCACGGACGGCCTGGCCGCCACCCGCCAGATCAGCGCCGACCCCGCCCTGGCCCACGTACGGGTGGTCATGCTGACGACCTTCGAGGTCGACGAGTACGTGGTGCAGTCGCTGCGCGCCGGTGCCTCCGGCTTCCTGGGCAAGGGCGCGGAGCCGGACGAACTGCTCGGCGCGATCCGGATCGCGGCCGCGGGTGACGCGCTGCTCTCCCCGGTCGCGACGAAGGGCCTGATCGCCAAGTTCCTCGCACAGGGCGACGGTTCGGACGACGGCGCCGGGGTGCGCGGCGAGCGGCTCGACGCGCTCACCGGGCGCGAGCGCGAGGTCCTCGTACAGGTCGCGGGCGGGCATTCGAACGACGAGATCGCCGAGCGCCTCGAGGTCAGCCCGCTCACCGTGAAGACGCACGTGAACCGTGCGATGGCGAAGCTGGGCGCCCGTGACCGGGCACAACTCGTCGTCATTGCCTACGAATCGGGCCTGGTACGTCCAAGGGTGGAGTGAGTGCGGGCGCAACGTACTGCGCCCGCAGTATGCGCCGCATAAGAACGGGTCCTCGGAGTGACGAATCCTGCCCTGGACATGGCAGATCGTGTAGGGGGCACCGGCACGCCGGTGCCCGTTCCTGCGCAGTACGCCACAGAGAGAGACCTACATGTCCTGGCTGTCCCGGTTCAGCCTCGCCCAACGGGCCCTTGTCGGGCTGATATCGATCATCGCCCTCGTCTTCGGCGCGATCGCGATCCCTCAGCTCAAGCAGCAGCTGCTGCCCTCCATCGAACTCCCGATGGTGTCCGTCCTGGCCCCGTATCAGGGCGCGTCCCCCGATGTGGTCGAAAAGCAGGTCGTCGAGCCGCTCGAATCGTCCCTCGACGCGGTCGACGGCATCACCGGCATCACCTCCACGGCGAGCGAAGGCAACGCCGTGATCATGGCCCAGTTCGACTACGGCAGCGGCTCCAAGCAGCTCGTCGCCGACGTCCAGCAGGCCGTGAACCGCGCCGGGGCCCAGCTCCCCGACGACGTCGACCCGCAGGTCATCGCGGGCTCCACGGACGACATCCCGACCGTGGTCCTCTCCGTCACCTCCGACAAGGACCAGCAGGCGCTCTCCGACCAGCTCGACCGCACCGTCGTCCCCGCCATGGAGGACATCGACGGCGTCGCCCAGGTCACCGTCGACGGTGTGCGCGACCTCCAGGTCGACGTCACCCCCGACGACAAGAAGCTGGCGAAGGCGGGCCTGACCCCGGCCGCGCTCGGCCAGGCGCTCCAGGCCGGCGGCGCCACGCTCCCCGCGGGCTCCTTCGACGAGGACGGCAAGAACCGCACCGTCCAGGTCGGCGGCGGCTACACCTCCCTGAAGCAGATCCAGAACCTGATGATCACCCCCGAGGCCAAGCCGGGGGAGCGCCCGGGCAAGCCGGTGCGTCTCGACGAGGTCGCCACCGTCAAGCAGCAGCCCTCGGAGGCCACGTCCATCACGCGGACCAACGGCAAGCCCAGCCTCGCCGTCGCGATCACGATGGACCAGGACGGCAGCGCCGTCGCCATCTCCGACGAGGTCAAGGACAAGCTGCCCGACCTGCGCAAGGACCTGGGCGCAGGATCCGACCTGACGGTCGCGAGCGACCAGGGCCCGGCGGTCTCCAAGTCCATCGATGGCCTGACCACCGAGGGCGCGCTCGGCCTGGTCTTCGCGGTCCTGGTCATCCTGGTCTTCCTCGCGTCGATCCGCTCGACGCTGGTCACCGCGGTCTCCATCCCGCTCTCGGTCGTCCTCGCCCTGATCGTGCTGTGGACGCGGGACCTCTCCCTCAACATGCTCACGCTCGGCGCGCTGACCATCGCCATCGGCCGTGTCGTCGACGACTCGATCGTGGTCCTGGAGAACATCAAGCGCCACCTGGGATACGGCGAGGAGCGCGAGGCCGCGATCATCAAGGCCGTCAAGGAGGTCGCGGGCGCCGTGACGTCCTCGACCCTGACGACCGTCGCGGTCTTCCTGCCGATCGGACTGGTCGGCGGCATGGTGGGCGAGCTCTTCGGCTCGTTCTCGCTGACGGTCACGGCGGCGCTCCTGGCGTCCCTGCTCGTCTCCCTCACGGTCGTGCCGGTCCTTTCGTACTGGTTCCTGCGCCCCCCGAAGGACGTGCGCGGCGCCGACCCGGAGGAGGCCCGCCGCAAGGCCGAGGAGAAGGAGGCGAAGAGCAGGCTCCAGCGCGTCTACGTCCCCGTCCTGCGCTTCGCGACCCGGCGCCGCTTCACCAGCCTCGTCATCGCGATCGTGATCCTCGTGGGCACGTTCGGCATGGCGCCGCTCCTGAAGACCAACTTCTTCGACCAGGGCGAGCAGGAAGTCCTGACCATCAAGCAGGAGTTGAAGCCGGGCACCAGCCTGGCGGCGTCCGACGCGTCGGCCAAGAAGATCGAGAAGATGCTCGACGGCCTGGACGAGATCAAGGACTACCAGGTCACGGTCGGCTCCTCCGGCTTCATGGCGGCGTTCGGCGGCTCCACGGACACCAACCAGGCGTCCTACACCCTGACGCTCAAGGACAAGGCGGCCTACGACAAGACGCAGGACAAGGTCGAGGAGGAGCTCGGCAAGCTCTCCGGCATCGGCCAGACGTCCATCGCCGCCGGTGACGGCTTCGGCAGCCAGGACCTGAGCGTGGTCGTCAAGGCCGCCGACGGCGACGTGCTGCGCAAGGCGTCCGACGAGGTGCGGGACGAGGTCGCGAAGATCGACGATGTCACGGACGTCCAGAGCGACCTGTCGCAGAGCATCCCGCGCATCTCGGTCAAGGCCAACGCCAAGGCCGCCGCGGCCGGGTTCAACGACACCACCCTCGGCCAGGCCGTCGCCCAGTCGGTGCGCGGCACCGAGAGCGGCAAGGCGATCCTGGACGACACCGAGCGCGACATCGTGGTGAAGTCGGCGCAGCCCGCGACGACGATCGCCGAGCTGCGCAAGCTGAACCTCGGCTCCGTGAAGCTCGGTGACATCGCCGACGTCAAGCTGGTCGACGGCCCGGTCTCCATGACCCGCATCGACGGCGCCCGCGCCGCGACGATCACCGCGAAGCCGACCGGCGAGAACACCGGCGCCGTCAGCGCCGACCTCACCAAGAAGCTCGACGCGCTGAAGCTGCCGGACGGCGCGACCGCGTCCATCGGCGGTGTCTCCGAGGACCAGGACGAGGCGTTCGCCTCGCTCGGCCTCGCGATGCTCGCGGCGATCGCGATCGTCTTCATGCTGCTCGTGGCGACGTTCCGCTCGCTGGTCCAGCCGCTGATCCTGCTGGTCTCGATCCCGTTCGCGGCCACGGGCGCGATCGGTCTCCTGATCGCCACCGACACCCCGATGGGTGTCCCGGCGATGATCGGCATGCTGATGCTGATCGGCATCGTGGTGACCAACGCGATCGTCCTGATCGACCTGATCAACCAGTACCGCGGGCAGGGTCACGGCGTGGTCGAGGCAGTCGTCGAGGGCGGCCGCCACCGCCTGCGCCCGATCCTCATGACGGCCCTCGCGACCATCTTCGCCCTGCTCCCGATGGCCCTCGGCATCACGGGCGAGGGCGGCTTCATCGCCCAGCCGCTCGCGGTGGTCGTCATCGGCGGCCTGATCACGTCGACGCTCCTCACCCTCCTCCTCGTCCCGACGCTGTACGCGATGGTGGAACTCCGCAAGGAGAAGCGGCGCACGAAGCGCGAGGCGAAGCGGGCGAAGAAGGCGGGCGTCCCGGAGCAGGAGTACGCGGACTCGGCCGTCTAGCGGCGCGGCACAATGAATGCGTAAGGGGCGCCCGCCATTAGGGGCGCCCCTTACGCATGGGAAAGGCGGGACTACGGAAGCGCCAGCATCCGCTCAAGCGCCAGCTTCGCGAACTGCTCGGTCTCGCGGTCGACCTCGATCTGGTTGACCAGCTTGCCGTCGGCCAGGGACTCCAGGGCCCACACGAGGTGCGGCAGGTCGATGCGGTTCATGGTCGAGCAGAAGCAGACCGTCTTGTCGAGGAAGACGATCTCCTTGTCCTCGGCGGCGAAACGGTTCGCCAGGCGGCGTACGAGATTCAGCTCGGTCCCGATCGCCCACTTGGAACCGGCCGGAGCCGCCTCCAGGGTCTGGATGATGTGCTCCGTGGAGCCCACGTAGTCCGCCGCGGCCACGACCTCGTGCTTGCACTCGGGGTGCACCAGGACGTTGACGCCGGGAATCCGCGCGCGCACGTCCTCCACCGACTCCAGCGAGAAGCGCCCGTGCACCGAGCAGTGTCCGCGCCACAGGATCATCTTGGCGTCCCGCAGCTGCTCGACGGTCAGGCCGCCGTTCGGCTTGTGCGGGTTGTAGACCACGCAGTCGTCGAGCGAGAGGCCCATGTCGCGGACCGCGGTGTTGCGGCCCAGGTGCTGGTCGGGCAGGAAAAGGACCTTCTCGCCCTGCTCGAAGGCCCACTCCAGGGCGCGCTTGGCGTTCGACGACGTGCAGATCGTCCCGCCGTGCTTGCCGGTGAAGGCCTTGATGTCGGCGGAGGAGTTCATGTACGAGACGGGGACGACCTGCTCGGTCACTCCGGCCTCGGCCAGCACGTCCCAGCACTCCGCGACCTGCTCGGCGGTGGCCATGTCGGCCATCGAGCAGCCGGCGGCCAGGTCGGGAAGGACGACCTTCTGGTCGTCGGTGGTCAGGATGTCCGCGGACTCGGCCATGAAGTGCACGCCGCAGAAGACGATGTACTCGGCCTCCGGCTTGGCGGCCGCGTCCTTGGCCAGCTTGAAGGAGTCGCCGGTGACATCCGCGAACTGGATGACCTCGTCGCGCTGGTAGTGGTGGCCGAGCACGAAGACCTTGTCGCCGAGCTTCTCCTTGGCGGCGCGGGCACGCTCCACCAGGTCGGGGTCGGAGGGCGACGGCAGATCGCCGGGGCACTCCACGCCGCGCTCGCTCTTCGGGTCGGCATCGCGTCCGAGCAGCAGCAGGGCGAGCGGCGTCGGCTGGACGTCGAGTTCCACGGGGGACTGGGCGGTGGTCACGACACGCACCCTTTCTTTTCTGCAGACGAGCCTTTTCGTCTAATTGACGTTATCTATCATAACCGCTTCACGTCAGTTTGACGATGGCCATAGTGTCGATGTGACGCGTTCGCCTTTGGCGGGCCGGTGCTCCACGGGACGGCATGTGCGAGCATGGAGGGACAGATGGCCGAGAGCCTCCGGAAGACACAGCGCTCGGCCCGGAATGAATCCGCGGCCCCGCCGGTTGCAACCGTCGGCAAGCAGTCTCCGTACAACCCGGGAGAGAAGCAGATGTCCGTATCGGACGAGACCACCACCGTGAGCGACGGCATCCTCCTGTCCGACGCCGCCGCGGCCAAGGTCAAGGGCCTTCTTGAGCAGGAGGGCCGGGACGACCTGGCGCTGCGCGTCGCCGTTCAGCCCGGCGGCTGCTCGGGCCTTCGCTACCAGCTGTTCTTCGACGAGCGCTCGCTCGACGGCGACGTGGTCAAGGACTTCGACGGCGTGAAGGTCGTCACCGACCGGATGAGCGCTCCTTACCTGGGCGGCGCCTCCATCGACTTCGTCGACACCATCGAGAAGCAGGGCTTCACGATCGACAACCCGAACGCCACGGGCTCCTGCGCCTGCGGCGACTCGTTCAGCTAAATCGCTCTGTACGTGCGAAGGCGGCCCCGGAAATCTCCGGGGCCGCCTTCGTTTTCGTATGTGAGGGCTGGAGCGTGAGGGCCGTGGGTGCTACTTGCGGGGCACCGTCGCGCCGCCCTCCGCGTCCACGACCTTCCGGTCGCCCAGCGGCTTGTCCAGGGTCACCGTCTCGGTGAACTCCTTGGCCATCATGACGCAGACCTCGCCCTTCTTGTGGGTCTCGGTCACCTTCACGCGCACGCTGTCCTTGCTCTCGTCGGCCGACGCCGAGTAATCGCTGCAGACGCCGCCCCAGAAGTGCACCGTGAGGGACTTGCCGTCCGCGCGGTAGGACTCGACGTGCGCGGTCGGGTCCTGCTGTCCCGTGCCGGGCTCCTGCGTGGGCTTGTCGGTGGGTGTCGGGTCCGACGGCGGTGTGCTCGGCGAGGTGAGGAACTTCGGCTCCACCGCCGGATGCGTCACCGTGAAGGTGTCCTTCGCGCCGTCCGGCTTCACGTCGAAGAGCCAGGAGGGCACGAGCGTCTGGCGGCCGTCCACGAACTGCACCGCGAGCCCGAACGTGGCGTCCTTCACCGTGATCGGCTGCGGCTTCGGAGGCGCGGAGGAGGGCTCGCACGGAGCCTGCTTCTTGCCCTCCTTGCCCGACGCGTCCTCGGGCATGGCGGTGGCGCAGCCGCCGATGCCGACACTTCCGCCGCCACCCGACTTGTTGAGCTGGGCCAGGGTCTCGTCGGCGCTGATCACCGGGTAGGTCGCGCCCTTCTCCGGCGCCTTCAACTGACCGCTGCCGCCGACCACTTGACCGTCCGAGCCGACCTGGATGCCGGTCGACCAGCCGTACGTCGGCAGGCCGCCGACCTGCGGATCGGCGTTCACCACGCGTACGCCGCCCATGAGTTGGCGCGCGTCCAGCTTCGCGTCGTCCTGCCCGACCGCCTTCAGGATCGGCGCGGCGGCCTTCTTCGCCTCGCTCTCGGAGACCGGGTCGCCCTTGCCGTTCGGGGCGGTGGACGTCTCCGAGCTCTTCGAACAGGACTTGCCCTTCAGACAGTTGTCACTGCCGCCGGTGGCGTACCGCGAGAACGTCCAGGTGCCCGGCGCCTGCTTGCTCACCTGGAGCGAAGGCCCGGAGCCGTCCTTGGCGGAGCCGACCTTCCAGGCGCCGTCCTGCGAAGTGGGCTTGCCCGTGACGCCGAGTGCCTTGGCCAGCTCGGTGACCTGGTCGCCGGTGACGGTGCCCCGCGCGTGGTAGACGGCCGCCGAGTCGGGGCCGCCGGGCAGCTTGCCCTCCGCGCGGTAGGCGGCGCCGTTCGGGTCGGGCTCCCCGGGGGCGATGCCCTCGGTGCCGCCGTCCTGGCCGCCTTCCTGCTTGTCGCCGTCCGTGTGTCCGTCGAGCGCGAGAGGTGGAGGCGTCCCGCCGCTGCCGGCCGGAGAACTGCCGCTGCCGTCGCTGCCGCCTGACGCGGTCGCGGCGAAGTAGGCGCCGCCGCCACCGACGAGCAGCACCGTGGCCGCCACCGACGCGACGGCAAGGCGGGAACGCCGCCGGTGCTGCCCGGCCGCGTCATGGTCGGATCGCTCGGTGCTCACCGCATCGCTCCTTCGACTGCACTGCTGTCCCTGGAGGCCCGTGTGCGGGCCTCGTTCGTATTCCGCGTCCCCTTTACGGGGGACAGCGGTGGGACGCAGCGGGGGAGTGCACGGTTCCATCGGGAGCGCGCGCTTCCATCGGCGCGCGCCGATGGAGCACCCCCTCGTCTCAGTCGCCGTACTCCGACATGCCGTCGATCAGCCGCGCGGAGGCTGGCGGGACGCTGATCCCGTGGATCAGCGCGGGCGAGACAGGAGCGGTCGAGGCGGCGGCGGGGGCCACCCAGTGCGGGGCCATGCGGGCGCAGTCGCCGCGCAGAGTCTCCAATGTCTCCGAGGGCAGCTCGACGGGACGCGTGGTGACGACATGCTTCGGGATAACGGCCATAACCGCACCGTACGCATCC